>CAISZK010000417.1 GCA_903889915.1 uncultured Bacteroidota bacterium | reverse complement strand
GGTGTCTATCATGAATGTTCCGGGACCTACTGCAAGTTTTTGGTATCATCCCAATCCGATCACTATTGACCATCCTGAAGTTGTTTTCACCTCAGGCACCGAGAATGCTGTTTCATGGCAATGGGATTTTGGCGACAGCACTGGCACCGCATGCGGACAATCAGTGATTCATCCTTTTTATTCAGTAAATAATTACACCGTTACCCTGATCGTCACCGATAGCTATGGCTGTTCCGACACCACATCGCAATTGGTGATCGTTCACGATATTTTCACTATTTACATTCCAAACAGTTTTACACCTGATGGCGATGGAAAGAATGATGTTTTCCAGGCTTACGGCATCAGTTGGGAACCGGGAGACTATGACATGATCATTTACGATCGTTGGGGAAACATCATGTACAAAACTGACGACCCTTCGCAGCCCTGGAATGGCGGTTATCATAACAACCCTTCACGCGCAGATAAAATTCCGGGTGTGTATGTTTACAGGATAACGGTGAAAGGAATCAATTGCCCCGAGAAGATTTACATGGGGTCGGTGACGTTGCTAAGGTAATCTTGCTGCACAGTTTTTGCTCGTAGTGTCAGCAAAAATCCATCCTTCTGTTATTTCATCAAATCACATCCAGTAATTTCAAAATTACAAATCCCGAACTATGCATGCTCGTAATGTCGGAGGCAGGAAATCCCGGAGCGATGTTGTCTTAGTAAAAAAAATGTGATGGTATTTTAGCCACGAAGTGACGATATGAAAAATTAACCGGGCAACAATGAACCTATTCTTCGCTCATCAATTTTCTTTTACATTCCATAAGTTCTTTTTCCAGTTCCTTGTTTACCGTGGGAAAATCGAGATTTAAAGATTCCATAGTTTTGGCAATTACTTCCGAAACCAGCAAATGTGCAAACCATTTCTTGTCTGCAGGTATAACATACCAGGGTGCATGGTTTGTGCTTGTTTCCCTGATTGCTTCCTGGTAAGCCTTCTGATAGTCGTTCCAGTATTCACGTTCCTTCAGGTCGGCTGCCGAGAACTTCCAATTTTTGGTTTTATTTTCTATTCGTTCCAACAAGCGTTGCGCCTGCGTTTTCTTCGAGATGTGCAGGAAAAATTTTATTGGGATGATCCCGTTTTCAAACAAATATTTTTCAAAATCTCTTATCTGCCGAAAGCGTGTTTTCCAAATATTTTTAGTCATATTTTTTCCAGGGATATGCTCATTATTCAAAAGATTATGCACCCTCACTACCAGTACTTCCTCATAATATGACCGGTTGAAAATTCCAATAGCGCCCCGCTCAGGAAGGTTTTTCATGGGCCGCCACAGATAGTCGTGATTCAATTCTTCGGCTGAGGGTTGTTTAAAGCTATGCACTTGTGTGGACTGAGGATTTAAACCCGACATCACATGCTTGATAGTGCCATCTTTTCCGGCTGTATCCATTGCCTGGAAAATTATCAGGAGGGCATATTTATCTTGTGCGTAAAGTTTGCCCTGCAGATCAGCCATACGGACGATGTTCTCATCCAGCTTTGCTTTTGCGTTGGCTTTTGAACGGTATCCTCCACTTTCATTGGTTTTAAGATCCGATAGTCTGAGGTCAAGGTCTCTTTTAATTTTGAATCTGCTGATGTCCATTTTTGCGGTTTATTATTTATTGTCTGACAAAGCTGCTCTTACAAATTTACATAAAATCGTCTGGAAATCCAAAAATGAATTTGTATCCCCGTTATTGTACCGGTTATTTATTCCGCGTACAAAGTAAAGTAAAGTAAAGGTAAGCACAAGTGTTTTTGACCTTCCCTCGCGTATGCGAAACTTCCGGGATTTAGTCATTTAGTGACGGTATATTGTTAGAAAAAAATATCAGGTTCAAACTGAAGTCGCGTAGTGACGATATAATAAAACGTGATCAGTTCGATGATGTTTTATTGTTCAAAATGATTTCGCACCTAAGGTGCTTTTGCTTTCTACGTATTTTATTTTCTACCGATATCCCGCCCCACGGGGACTTTATTTTTTCTTCACTATAATATTCTACTCCCAAAATTTCCGGTCGTACTTCGATGCAATAATTTTTTGATAACTTTATTTGAAACCTGGTAACTAATAATCCAGGTCAAAATATTTTTTCAATTTTTTCCTTGCGTCCGAATATCCCAGGTCTGCGGCTTTTTTCCAGTCTTTTTCGCACAGATCTTTTTCTCCTTTTTTATAAAAAGCATATCCGCGGTTGTAGAGCGCTTCAGGATATTCAGGGTTTATTTTTAATGCAGCATTGTATTCCGCAATTGCCGAATCAACCTTGCCCTCGTTGTAGTACGAAAGCCCGCGGTTGTTAATCGGCTCCGTAAATGCCGAGTCGAGTTTTATGGCCATTGCATAGTCAGCCTGCGCAAGGTTGTATTTTTTCTGATCGTCATACACACTCCCGCGGTTGTTATAAGCTTTCGCAAATTTAGGATTCAGCCTGATGGCAGTTGTGTAGTCAGCAATGGCAGCCTCTACGTTTTTCAGCTTTTCGTAGGTGTTTGCGCGGTTGTAATAAAATTCGGGATGTTTCGGATCGAGTTTCAGTGCAATGCCAAACTCTATCATTGCCGAATCATACCGTCCCTGTTCGGTCATCGAACGTGCGATGTTGTTATAAGCTTTGGCATCCTCAGGTTTTATTGTAATAGCCTTGCGATAGTCGGCAATGGCTGCATCGTAGTTGCCCTGTTTGTGAAAAATCTGTCCGCGGTTGGTATAGACCTCGGCAAACAGTGGTTTGAGAATTATTGCCGAATCGTAGTCAGCCAGCGCCTTTTCATTTTTACCCTGTTTAAAATAAGCAAGCCCGCGGTTGTTGAATGCCTCGGCAAACTGCGGGTTTATTTTAATGGCTTCGCTGAATTGCTCAATTGCCAGGATGTATTTGCCCTGTTTGTAATAATCAGACCCGCGGCTGTTGAACTTATCCGCATCCCTGCGCCCGCACGAACTCAAAACAAAAATGATGAGGAACAATACCGATAATTTTGTTTTCATTTTTTTTATCCTTTCAATTTCATTTGTAAAAATTTTAGCTTATGCTAAATTAATAAAATAAAATGGGAACATGAAATTTGAAATTGGAAAATGGGAATTTGAAATTTGAAATTTGAAATTTTGCGAAATCTGAAAGCTGAATTTTGAAGCCGGAAATTGATTCAAAAAAGGAAAACATTTTGAGGGCTGAGGCGACTCAAAAACTATTTGTTTTCGGGTTCATAATTTGCATTTGTTTTTTCGAAAGTTTCAACCATTTAAAAGTCTAAAATTTCCCCCATCAAATCGTATTGTTTTTTTTCTATCTTTGACACCTCAGATAATGCTGAATTCTTAATTAGTGCTTGCACGGAAACGCCATATAAAAGAGATTCCTCACCTAAAGAGCGGTTCGGAATGACAGCGTCTTTTGGTTGTAGAGGGGGGGAGAGAGCAGGCGGCACTTCTGCCGCC
>CAISZK010000416.1 GCA_903889915.1 uncultured Bacteroidota bacterium | reverse complement strand
GTCACTGCCCGAGGCTGTCTGGATCAATAACCCTCAAAAAGCAGTTATACAGGCGATTATACAGACTGATCCGATAAGAGCTTAATTTATTCACATGCGTGTCTCATTTTCATTGACATATTCCGAAGACAGCTTAATATTGCCGATGCTCGATTTTGTGGATCTTGATGATCTTTCTATCAAGCCTGAGATGGCGGTAGATTATGATAAACGGTTAGATTCCCGATCAATCTTGTCTTCTTTTCTTGAGTTGATAAAAGATGAGAAAAACAAGGAAGACTGCCAGTTATTGATCGACAATTTTTCTTGGGAAAATCAAAAATTGAGCCAGGATGACATGGCTGAACGATATGGTATAACTCCTGAGTGTTTCAAGCAAAGATTGAAAAGATCCAGAAAAAAAATAAAAAAACTATTAGATTGGACTTAGAAAGTGAATAATATCCATAAAATCATGAAGCTGCCCGGTTTTGTTTTTGATAAGGGTACTATTTTGGGCGAAGCAATTTCAGCTACTTCAGCTTATCGAGTTAGACTTGTCAATTCAAATTTTACAACCGAGGGGTTACTTAAAAAAGAATATTTAAGCCCTGAAATTCATCCTGAACGAGGTATGGAGATTAAACCGTTAGTTACAGTCAAATACAACGCAGACGGACTGCATGTGGCTCAAGAAAATTATTTCTTTAATCTTATAAACTTTTTTTTCTCTAATGAAGGTAACTGTGTAATAAGGAACAAACGTTTCCCTCAATGGGAGGAGGATTGGGCATTTATTTTTTCAAAAGAAAATTATTTTAAATCGCCTGTTAGACTTACTGAAAGGGTTGGATATCCAGGAATCCGCTGGTTTGAATGTGCTGGGAAGCGGTTTCTTATTCCTGTTCGTGAACAAAAATTTTTATCCTGTTTAAGGGGTTCGACTTTGTTTTTCCCTGATTCGTTTTATTCAGAGGACAAAGGGGTTCCCAGATGCCTTTATAAAACTGATGACGAAGAACTAATAATGCCGAAATTGTTCAGAGCAGGAATATCTTTGAAAAAGCAATCCGACAAAAAGGGTTATATTTTTATTCATGGACTTCCATCCCCAGCAAAATGGCATTACGGTGTTTTAAAACATATGCTTGGGATTCCCCGCTTCGGTGGTGACAAGAATCAGCCGTGTTATTGGGAGCATTATGAGGGCGCGCCTGTGGTTAAATTACCCAATAGTATGTTCAGTAAATGTGCCCCAAACAAAGAATCCAAAAGTACATCTTGTGATGAGAAATCCTGTAACGAGGAAAACTTTTCGTCAGTTCACGAGAAGATCAGGCAGCTTTGCAACCGCTACCTGTACCAGGCTATAGACTTTTTCAAGAAAGCAGAGTCTATTAAAATTACAGTCAGCAGGAGTAAACTAAAAGGTCCGGTACGAATCGAGTTGGAATGTCTCAGCAAAATAATGGATAATCCTTTCCGAATAAAATTAAATCCCGATGAAATAGAACGACAGGAGAAATTGATTTTGAAAGGCTACTCATATGACTGGTTTAGTTCTGTCTCTCCCAGTCTCCATCTTTTTATTTTAACAACCTATGCCAGTCCTATTGGAAATAGTCACAGAGAAAATAGAGATTCTAATGCCCGCAGGCGTGATATAGAAAATTATATCCAATTAGATACTGGAACTCTTAGCAATATCGGAATATGTCAATGAAAATGAGACACGCATGTGAATAAATTAAGCTCTTATCGGATCAGTCTGTATAATCGCCTGTATAACTGCTTTTTGAGGGTTATTGATCCAGACAGCCTCGGGCAGTGACGGCGGTTGGGGC
>CAISZK010000415.1 GCA_903889915.1 uncultured Bacteroidota bacterium | reverse complement strand
TCTCTTTGTCAGGGGTGGCGGCATCAACGTGTTGCTTTTTGTTGTTTACGATCGCTGGGGCGAAAAAGTGTTCGAATCCAGCGATATCCTTCATGGCTGGGATGGAACTTATAAAGGCGCCAAAGCCACTTCGTCCGTTTACACTTATTACGTCAAAGCAACTTATTACAGCGGAAAATACGTCGAGAAAAAAGGAAACGTAACCCTTGTCAGGTAAACTTTATGGGATTTAATATGATTAAATAACATTGAAAGAGATTAAACAGAGGAGAATCCCAAAGGGATTCAATATGAATAGTAAAATGAAAAAGAAAATTGCAACCCCGAAGGGGTTGAATATTAGTAACAAATTATTTTCAAAACAATTGATATTTTAAATCATAGAAGGTTATTTTAATCTTTAGAAAAATGAAAACAAAAATGAAACAAACTAAACGACAAAAGATAAATCGTGGAAAACTCCTGTTTTTTCTCCTTATACCTTTTCTCTTAAATCTTTTGTCAACTTTCAACTCTCATGCGCAGGACATCCATTTCTCGCAATTCAACAATTCCCCCCTCACCCTCAACCCTTCCCTGGCAGGCTCTTTTGATGGCGATCTGCGTGTCATTGCTAACTTCAAAGACCAATGGGCAAGCATTTCGCCCTATATGACCTTTGCCCTTTCCGGCGATATGGGTTTTTTCAAAAGCCGCCGCAATAGCAGTTATCTCGGGGCAGGTATTTCATTTTTCAGCGACCGTGCAGGCACCACCCAGCTTAGCCTTAACCAGTTCAACTTTTCTCTTTCTTACCATGTAAGTTTAAACGAAAACAACATGCTTTCCACTGGTTTGCAGGGTGGCCTGGGACTGCGAAGCATCAATCTGAACAACAATATTAAATGGGACAATCAGTACAACGGAACCAATTATGATCCAAACATTCCCTCCGATGAACCTCTGCATTCAGGCAGTATTTCTTATCCCGATTTTGCCGCCGGCATGCAATGGAGTTATGGACGAAGAGAAAGAAACGCCATTTCAGGCAACAACCTAAAAATGGATGCCGGAATTGCCGCCTATCACCTCACCACTCCCAACCAATCCTTTTATGGCAACTCAACCGACAAATTGCCCATGCGGTTTGTGGTGCATGGAGGCATTTATGCAGGCATCATCAACTCCAAAACATCCCTTGCTCCCTCATTCGAATACATGCGGCAGGACCGTCAAAAAGAATTTGTTATCGGGCTTATGCTCGTAAATAAAATGCTGCAGCAATCCCTCTACACCCGCAACGAAAAAAGCGCCTACATGTCCTTTGGCGCTTATTACCGTTTTGGCGATGCCATTATTCCAACCTTCGAAATCCAAAAGTCCGACTATGCCTTTGGAATAAGTTACGATGTCAACGTCTCCAAACTTTCCACCGTAACAACCTGCCGCGGCGGATTCGAATTTACCCTGCGAATGATTAATTCAAATATTTTTAAGAAAAGATAAACCAATAACTATTGATCTGAAAGGTATCTGTTGCTGTTTATTTCAACGAAGAGTATCTATTACAGTTTGTTTCAACAAACTGATAAAAAAGCAAAAAAAGCAATTGACTTTAGTCTCATTCTGATAAAGAGAATTTCTATCTTTGAGTCCACTCCGAAAATGAATAATTGCGAAAAATACCACTAAAACACTAAGACTCGAAAAAACACAAAAGACAAGTTTTTAATAAATTAGAATTTCGTGTAATTTAGTGCTTTTGTGCTTTTGTGGTAAAAAAGACTTTTCGGAGCAGTCTCATCTTTTATCAATTGAAAAAAACCAATGTTGTAACCCATTTCAAATGAGTTCCCCAAATTTCAAATTTCACTATTATAGAGCATTTCTGTCACTTTTTAAACATCTTTTTCACGACCGAAAGTCGGTCGCTCCGACTGAGAAGTTGTTTTTCACAACTTGAAAGTCGGTTTTAAGCGACTTGAAGGGCGTATTTTCTTTACAGGAATAACGGACAGCAGCTTGCCGCCGTGTTTTTTTTGGGGGATTTAAGAGCACTGCCCTTTCTGTCCGCACAAATGATGATAGAAAGCACTGCCCTTTCTTACCCACGTCCACCCCCAAAAAATAACATGGCGGCAAGCTGTGCGTGTGTGCCCTGCATGAGCAGTACACACACAACCGCAAGCAGTAGAAAAAAGGCAAAAATACAAATTTATTTTCTAACGGTTAAAAGTTGTGTGTGTGTTTATTTCCAGAGGGTGAAAATCCCTTATGCGCGGGGTCG
>CAISZK010000414.1 GCA_903889915.1 uncultured Bacteroidota bacterium | reverse complement strand
GGCACAATAAAAATATGTTTAATGAACTAATAGATGATTCTCTTAAAGAAGACAAGTGTTTCATTTACATGAAACCCAAGAAAGGTGTGGAGGCTGAAATATGTGTTTAAATACTCCACTACCATCATCTAAGGAATTCCGTAATTCTTCTTCTCCAATACCAGGAATTTGGGCATGCATCCATTTGAATAATGACAATTCTGCCCCATTGCACACTTCTATATTTAAATTCTGTAATTTCAATTATGCAAATACAGGAATATTCATTACTAATTTTTCTGATACTTTAATTGTAAGAAATTCAAATTTCAAATTAAACATTAATGGACTATTTAACACATGGGGCGGAATCGTTGAAAATGATAACAGTAATTTCAAATATAACTTAAATTACGGCATGGGGGGTATTTATAATTCTATTACCAATCATTGTAATATTTCTGATAATAAAATTGGAATTCAGGGCTATTATTCAACATTATATAATTGTATTATTGATTCTAATCAAACAGGAGTTAGCATTTCTTTCCATTTCACAATTGATAGTTGCACTGTTAGTCACAATCAGACTGGGATAAATGGCAATAATGAATATTGTTGCAGTGCAATTTTAAATAGCTGTATTGATTCAAATACATCTGTTGGGATAAGTTTTGTTGAGGGCGATTTTACTAATATTAATAATAATAAAATAATATCAAATGGAATTGGAATAAGTGATAGTATTGCTTCCAATCATGGTGTGGTTACAGGAAATGATATAGAAAATAATTTAATTGGAATTAAATTAGGGTCAGTAAACAATAATCTTTATTGTAATAAAATTTGTAATAACGTAATTTATGATTTGGAATATACATCAACAAGTAATGTAAATATTTCAAATAATTACTGGTGCACATTAGATTCTGCTTCTATACAATCATTAATATTTGATGGAAATGATTCCTCCGGTATAGGCTTGGTAACTTATATGCCTTTTGACACCGTTAATTGTTACTATTGCTCCAATCTTATTTTAACAGAGTCAGCAACACTTGCCAGTCATCTGACTCATAACGGAACAGGTACGGTTTATCCCCATAATGGGAAACCACCATATTCGTATTCTTGGAATACATCACCCGTCCAAACAACCCAGACTGCAATAGGTCTGGGAACTGGTACTTATACAGCATGTGTAATAGACTCATTGGGTTGTACTGCATGCATTAACGTATATGTTGGAGATTCAGCTACTGTTAATGTGAATGAGAATTTTAGCAATTTCTCCTTTTGGGTTTTCCCTAACCCAGTAACAAATATGTTAACAATTGAAAGCCCATTGAATGCAGTAATAAAAATAACAAGCATTCAAGGACAAACAATTTTACAACAACAATTACAGCAAGGAAAAACAGTCATTGACATAAGTGGATTTGCAAAAGGAGTTTACATTTTAAGAGTGTGCAGCAATGACAAGACAGAAGTTACAAGGATTGTGAAAGAATAATGTTTACGACCCATAATCGAGTAGACGGCTCCGCACGGCAATATCGGGCGGAGCCGTCTACTCGATCAGTTAGCCGTTTTAAATCTTAAATCAAAAATTGCAATGTGCGTTATAATGCACTTTTCTTTTTCATTTAATAAAAAAAGCGTAACTTTGCAGCCAAAAGAGCAATATAATGCACCAGCAAAATCTGATAAAGATCATCAAGGAAAGGCGGGAAATTTTAAATATTTCGCAGGAAAATCTTGCTGAATTGGCAGGAGTTGGTTTGCGAACCCTCAAGCAATTTGAAAGTGGCAAAGGCAATCCGACACTGAAAACACTTGCAAAAATTGCTGAGATTTTGGGAATGGAAGTGAAACTGGAAGTGAAACAAAAGTAAGAAAGTCAATAGTCATTGGTCAAAAGTCATTAGTCAATAGTCAATAAAAATGGTAATGAGAAGTCGAATACTTAAAAAGAACATTTTTTATCGAGCACTTAATTTTTTTATATCGTCACGAAGTGACTTTAACACCGCTGGTTATTTATTATTACAAAGATAAAATCACTACGTGATTAGGGCTTTAAGTGAGTTTGAAAACCTCGTAGAGGTGAAATCTTTGTAGCGAAAAATTCATGTGACGAAATGAAGCCCCATCGGGGCGATATCTTCCGGAAAGTCATATTTAATACGGCTTGCAAGACGATTGTAATAATTTTCACTGACACAAAGGTAATTTAAATTTAAAATGAAACAAGCAGCTATATACAACAATGGAATTTTAGCCGGAATACTAACAGAAGAAAATTCTGCAAATGGAACCGGTTATGTGTTTCGTTATGATGATACTTATTTTGCTGACAAGGGAAAATTTGCAATCAGCTTAACAATGCCCAAAACACAACAGGAATACCGAAGTGAAAAGATTTTTCCGTTTTTCAGCAATATGGTTGCCGAAGGTGTGAATCTTGAAATCCAAAGCAGTTATCTGAAAATTGATAAAAAAGATATTTTTAGCCTGTTGGTTGAAACTTGTAATGCCGATTCTATTGGATCAATCACTATAAAACTTATTAAAGGTAAATGAAAATTGATAAAATTAAATATTGTCCCTGCACATTGTCTGAAGGAAATTCAACATACAGCCCAACTGCTATTCGCAATATGTTCAATGGAAAAAAAGTCAGTCATATTCTCGACTTTGATTCGCCTGCTATGAACGACGAAGTTGCAGAACAATTCCGTCAGAATGTGAAAAATATTTCTGTCAGTGGTGCTCAATTCAAGCTATCGCTGATGTTGGAAAAAAATAAATTGCGGCTAACACAGGCAGGGGAGCAGGGACAATACATTTTGAAACCCATTCCTTTCAGACCGCCCTTTGGCAAAGCCGGAGAACTCCCGGCCAATGAACATTTAACCATGCAGATTGCAAAGCAGGCATATAAAATTGCTACGGCAGAATGTGCTTTGATTTTTTTTAAGAGCGGCGAACCGGCATACATTACCAAACGTTTCGATATAAATCCTGATGGAACAAAGACAGCGCAGGAAGATTTTGCAGCGCTGTCAGGTAAATCTAAAATTTCAGATGGTGAGAATTACAGGAATGGCGGCAGTTATGAAGACATTGCACGATTGATGAAGAAATTTATTGCAGCCTATCAGATCGAAGTTGAAAAATATTTTGAAAGAGTTGTGTTCAATTATTTGTTTAGTAATGGCGATGCACACCTTAAAAATTTTTCATTGCAACAAACTGCATCTGGTGATTACCTTCTCAGCCCTGTTTATGATTTAATAGATACATTAATTCACATCCCAGGTGAAACTTTTTTTGCATTATCTGATGGATTGTTTTCAGAGGATTATGAAACTGAAAGTTTCAAAACTCTTGGCTATTATGCGTATGATGATTTCTATGAGTTTGGAATAAAGATAGGTTTGATGCCTTCCCGTTTGGTAAAACTGATAGACAAATACAGAGAGGTAAATAACCTTGTAAAGGTTCTTGTTCAAAGTTCTTTTTTAAGTAAAGATGTGAAGAAAAAATACCTGGACCACTATACTTCACGAAGAACTATGCTAAATACATCCTTTTCCGGAAAAATAAAAGAGAGTAAGAAATAAGCAACCATTACATTTTGTTCTTTGAGTATCTTCGTGCCTCCCTGCCTTTGCGGCATCTTTATGTATTATTACTTTTAGGAGTTGGTACATTGATTTGTCCCATGTTCAAATTAACACTCCTTCACAAAAAACTCAGGGAAATCCCTTATTTTTCCTTATCTTTGCTCAATATTCTTTACACGTTTACTTATTAATTTTTCAATAGAAATATGGATTTAACCAAAGACTCAGTTATTTTTGAACAACGCGAACTGAAAGGGAAACCTTCATGCGAACGTTCTGAATTTTTCAAAAACCGTTATCTCGAGTCACCGCTGATGGTGGATATCGAATACATCAAATATCTTACAGAATCACATAAAAAAACCGATGGATTGCCTGTGCCTGAACGCAGGGCAACCAACCATGCTTTTGCTCTTGAACATGTCACTCCGGTGATACATCAGAACGACAGGATAGCAGGAAATAAAACCCGCTTTATCCGTGGTGCTATCCCTTATACGAATTATGCAGCAGGTCCTTTTCTAAAAGAGATGCGCAAACAAAGCCAGGATGCACAGTCGGAACACGTGGGACAAGGCAAAGGCGGCGGTATTGCCAAAGTTTATGAAGAAGCCATTGAAAAAGGACTGGAAGTTATTTCTGGAAAATTTCTGATAAGCAAAGAAGACCTCGCAAGCTTTAAAGAGATCTGCGAATACTGGGAAGACAAATGCTTCATGGAACAGGGCGACAGGCTGTGGAAAGAGCATTTTGAATATGCTGATTTTATTGAGAACGGCTGGAAAATTGGTTTATACACGGCACCGCACGAACCATGTCCGGAAGGAAGACTTGCGCTTGATTATGAAATGGCGCTTGGAAAAGGCTACAACAAGATCATCCGTGAAATTGAAGAAAAAATAAAATCTTTCAAACCGGAAAATGTTGAGGATTCAAAAAAACTGAACTTCTGGCGTGCTGCTATTACTGTGTTGAAAGGCGCAATCAGCTTTGCTTCTCATTATGCAGAGGAAGCTGAACGCATGGCAGCAAAAGAAAAAAATGCAGAAGCCAAAGCTGACCTGCTTGAATTGGCAAGGATTTGCAAACATGTGCCTGCTGAATCACCAAAAAATTTCCGCGAAGCATTGCAGGCTTTTTGGTTCACCTACCTGCTCGGACATATTGAAGGTTCGCACCTTGGTTTTTCTCCCGGCAGAGTTGATCAGATATTGTTTCCTTATTATAAAAATGATCCTTCCATCACCTTTGATGAAGCCGTGTCGTTGTTTGAAGAACTGTTTGTGAAAATGACACAGATAGAATACATCGCAAGTCTTAGCTGGCAGGGTTTGGGGCATGGAAATCTTTACCAAAACCTGATTCTCGGCGGAGTTGATGAGCATGGTAATAAAGCCAACAATGAATTGTCATTGGTGATATTGCAGGCACAGATCAATATGCAGATGACTCAGCCAACACTTTCAGTTTGGTATGATGAAAAACTGGATGAAGAATTCATGATGAAAGCTGCTGAATGCATCAAGACCGGTGTGGGTTATCCTGCAATCTTTAATCAGAAGACCTATATTGAACACGAATTAAAAACAAGTAAACTGCCTATAGAAGTCATCCGGAAATGCAGTGTCATCGGTGGATGCACTGAACCTACTTTGCAGGGAATGGCTTATGGCATTGTGCAGGCAGGATTCATCAACCACGGCAAGATCATTGACCTTTTGATCAATGATGGTGTGGACCCGATGACCAACACCCGAATGTTCGAAAGCCGTGAGTTGAACACTTACGACGACATCAGGAAATACTATATTGACATCATGCACACAGCCATCAGGAATTGGCAACAATACTGGAACTACGTGATGATTGCGCACACCTATACTGTCCCTTTAATCTTTTGTTCGGTTTTTGTGAACGATTGCATTGAACGTGGAAAGAGTATGGATGAAGGCGGCGCTGTGTTGAACCAGTCAATGACCACTCTCTCATCAGGATTGGTGAATGTGGCCAACTCTCTTGCAGTGATCAAGAAGCTTTGTTTTGAAGACAAACTTTGCAACTGGCCTGAAATGAGAACTGCCATCAAAAATAACTGGCAGGGTTCAGAAAGCCTGAGAAAAGCAGCGCTCAATGTTCCTCACTGGGGCAATGATGAAAATTATGTGGACGATATCTACATTGAATTATTTGATGAATATTGTCAGTGGGTGAGAAAACAGAATAATTATCTTGGTTATCCTTACGATCCTTCTATGCTTGCCATATCAACACCTGTTCCTTTTGGAAAGGTTTGTGCAGCATTCCCTGACGGAAGATTAAGCGGAGAGCCATTGGCTGACGGAGTAACATCACCATTCCCGGGAACGGATAAAGGTGGTCCTACGGCAGTGATACGTTCATCTTCTAAATTAGATCATACTCAAATTCGTGGCGGATTACTCAATCTTAAGTTCCACCCAACAGCATTGCAAGGCGAAAGAGGCTCTAAGAATCTCATAGCGCTTATCAAAACTTATTTTGAGAAACCCGGATTTCATGTTCAGTTCAATGTGGTTGACTCACGCATGTTGCGCGATGCACAGGATCATCCTGAAAACTACCGTGACCTTGTTGTAAGAGTTGCAGGTTTTTCAGCATACTGGGTCGAAATGAGCAAAGCTTTGCAGGATCAGGTCATATTGCGCACTGAACACAATATGTAACCGTGATCAAAGGAACAATATTCGACATTCAGCATTATGCTGTTCACGATGGTCCGGGAATAAGAACTCTGGTCTTTTTAAAAGGCTGTCCATTGAAATGCACCTGGTGCTGCAATCCTGAATCACAAAGTTTTTCAGAACAGTTGCGATATGCAGAATTCAAATGCATGTCCTGTTATACCTGTGTTGAAGTATGCCCATATCATTCAGCTTATAAAAAAGACAGTAAAGTAGCCTTTGATTTCAAAGTATGCCTGGCATGTGAACATAAACCCTGTGTTGACAACTGCAACAGTGAAGCATTGATGAGGGTTGGCAGAAATGTTACCGCTGATGAAGTTGTTGAAATAGTAAAAAAAGACATTGACTTTTACAGGAATTCGGGAGGTGGAGTAACTTTCACTGGAGGAGAACCGCTTTCACAGCCTGCTTTTCTCAAAGCAATGTTGCAATTATGCAAAGAAGCAAATATTCATACTGCTATTGAAACCTGTGGTTATGCAGACACAGAGGATTTGAAAAACATCATTCCTTTTACAGATCTGTTTTTGTTCGATCTTAAAATAATTAACAGTAATATCCACGAAAAATACACTGGAAAACCAAACGAGATCATTCTCAAAAATCTAAAATTAATTACCGCATCAGGAACACCCTTGATAGCGAGATATCCTTTGATCCCCGGCATCACAGATATTCCTGCGAACATTAAACAAATTGCAGAAGTGTCAGCAATGGCTGGAGTAAAAGAGATCAATCTTGAGCCTTACAATCCGCTTGGTGAAGAAAAATATGTTGAGTTTGGTTTTGCTGTTAAGCCTGCGTTCGATTCGTTTTATACCAAAGCTGAACTTGACAAAATAGCGGCTTGCTTTAATGTAAAGGGGATTGCTTGTTTGCCGGCTTGATTGGAATAGTAGGAGTGAGAATTACAATTTTATAAAAGTTATTATTAATAGCTATTGCCAAATATTTTTAAGACTTTATTTTTATTAAATTTGCAAAAAGAAATAGTTTATGGACTCAACAATTTTAATAAATAGTTTTCAGAAATTACCATTATCTGCTCAACAAGAAGTGTTAGACTTTATTGAGTTTATTTCAAAAAAATACATGGGGAATAAAGAAACAAATAAAAAGAAGTCTGTAAAGACACAGAAATTTAAATTCGAGTGGGAGGGTGCAATTTCTGAGTACAATAAACAATACACGTCGGTTGAGTTACAACATAAAGCAAGCGAATGGAGAGGTATTTAATTGACACAAACATTTTCCTTGAAATTCTTTTAGGTCAGGAAAAAAAGGATAAGTGCAAGGATTACCTGAATGATAAAATGGGTAAAATATTTATTTCTGATTTTTCCCTTCACTCAATTGGAGTAATACTTTTCAAATTTGATAAACAGAGCAAATTTGATTTGTTTTTAGAAGAAATGCTACCCAAAATTGAGCACATCGGATTACCTCTCAAAGAGTATAAAAACATTAAAAAGGTTTCAGCCAAATATAAACTTGATTTTGATGATGCTTATCAAACCTCAATAGCTGAATCATTCGGATTAATAATAGCAACAATAGATAAAGATTATAAGAGAATTGAAAAAGACTTTAAAGTAGAGTTCGTCTGATAATTATTCAGAAAGTTATTCAGTCAATCTTTTGATCTTCCAGAAAGTCATTCAGGGTTATTCCTCCAATTGCATTGTCAAGCACAATCAGCATTACAATATTTGGCTTTTCCTTGCTGATGATATTCCTGTTTTCTTTGTAACGCCAGGCATCAAAAATATAAACACTCCTTTTGAAATGTTCCTTCATCAAAGGAATTAAAAAATCTGTGTAAGAATCACGGATGACAACAATTGAAGGCTTCGTGCTATCACCGGTTTCTTTGTCAATTTCATAATCATCAGGATAAGGAAACCAGCCATCAAATTTATAATTCATTTTCTTACCATCCATCCCTTTTTCCTTAAACTTTGGAATTAGTTTTATCCTGTTGTCAGTGTACCATTCTTCCATATCAATCATCATGGATTCCATACCTGCCCTGACTTCGCTGCTGTCAATTTTAAAACTGTCAAGTTTGATAGGAGAGCCAACTGTTGGAAAATCTTTCTTAACTCGGTTGATGATTTCAGTATAACCATAATATGCGCCGAGAAAGTTCCAGTGGTTGTCTGTTTTGTAATACAATGGTATCGGACTTTTATGTTGCAGTAAAACATCTCTAAGGTCAATGATGTTGACTTCGCTGTCATATTTCATGAAGTCAATAAGCCTGTCAGTACGATCAGTTCCGGGTGATTTGTGGAATTCTGAGGGGAGATGTTCCGTATAAATAAAATGTTTGTTGGGTGCAATAACCATATAGAATTTCAGCCCCTGATCATTGGCCCATTTTGCTCTTCGTTTAAGTATTGTCCGTAATGAATCAAGTTCATCCAGCGTATAGGGATTTTTATTTTGATAGTAATTCAAAGGATCATTCTTCAGGAATAGCCATCCATTGCTGCCGATGATCACTTTTGAATTGATGGAAGAAAGATTCAGTACTTGAATTTTAAAAAGACTATTCAGTAAGATCAACTTATCTTTTATCTTCAGTGTGTCGTCAAAATAGTCACTGAACTGTTTTGGAAATTTATCAAGATGTTTCAGGTCGAATTTGGGAAAAGGAACATTTACATGCGCCTGGTCTGTGCATCTTTTATGTATCAGCGGAAATAATTCGTTATAAAGTGGAAAATAAAGCAAAGGCAAAAACGATAGCAGTAGCATTATGTAGCGGATCCTATGGGCGTGTTTTTCCTTCATCCTTTAGAATCTGAAATAAATAAAAGGGTTGTAATTGTTGGTGGCAAGGTAGGTAATACAAACAAAAAGTATTGAAAACAAAGCTGCCATTTCAACAAATGAATAAGCGATCTCTGTAGTATTCCTTTTGGCAAGGGATAATCGGGTAAAATAATTGCTAAATATATTGCCGATAGCAGTAAAGAAACCTGTCGATCCTATTATTGCAATTGCGAGACTGATGTAAAATGCGTTGTCAAAATATTCAGTGAGTCCAATCATTGCTTTGGAAGGAAAGGAAAAACTCACCATAGCCGAGCAGTATTTAAATGCATAAGCCAGATCAGCGGAGCGGAAGAATACCCAACTGAATAAAACAACTACAATAACATAAAAATGTCTGAGAGGACGCCATATTTTCTTTAACCTTTTTCCAAATCCTATCCTTTCTATCATCAGGAAGAGACCATGGATACTACCCCAGACAATATAAGTCCAGGCAGGTCCGTGCCACATTCCGCAAAGCGTGAAGGTGATTAAAACTGAAAGTGCAATGCCAGCTTTTCCATGGTTTCTGAATTTTAAAGCAAGTGGAGCAAACAAATAATCCCTCAGCCAGGTTGAAAGCGAAATGTGCCAGCGTTGCCAAAACTCCTGAATTGATTTGGAGATGTATGGGAAATTGAAGTTTTCGGCAATATTAAATCCAAACATTCGTCCAAGGCCAATTGCCATATCTGAGTAACCTGAAAAGTCAAAATACAATTGCAGTGTGTAGGTTATTATTCCAATCCATGCTGGCAAAAACGAAAGACCATTTACAGGGGAATCGAAAACATGATTTGCAACAAGGGCAAAGGTGTCTGCAATCAATACTTTTTTTCCAAGACCAATAACAAATCGCTCAATTCCAGAAGTGAAATTTGCAAGCGTAATCTTTCTTTCTGTAAGCTGACTGCTCATTTCTTTGTACCTGACAATAGGCCCGGCAATCAATCGCGGGAAAAAAGAAAGATACAATGCCATATTGATAAAGTTCTTTTCAGCTTTTGTCTCTCCCCTGAAAATATCAAGAAGGTAGGATAGATTGCAAAATGTGAAAAATGAAATACCCAGAGGCATTGCAAACTTTTTAATAATGACAGGTGGACTGCCGTATATACTTTTTATTGCACTGATGTTGTCAACAATGAAGAAGAGATATTTGAACAACAGTAAAGCAAGAATATTAACGGTGACAGTGATGATGAGTATTTTCCTTGCATATTTTGTGTTGAGTTTTTTTTGAAGAAGCAATCCGGCAAAATAATTTACTGTGATTGATAACAGAATAATGAGTGTGTAACTAACACCTCCCCATGCATAAAAGATCAGGCTGAGCAATAACAGTACAATGTTTCGAAGTCTCTTTCCTGAAACTAGTGTTAGCAACAAAGCAGCAGGTAGAAAAATAAAAAGAAACAAAAGAGAATTAAGCTGCATGTCTGGATTGGTAGTTTGAAATTGTTTTAGGTTTAAAATTCAGATTCGATGTTCGTCCATTCCTTATTTACGACAGTGCAAAATCAACGGCTGCACAGGCATGTATTTCTGAAGTGTCGAATAAAATAATATCAGTATCGGTTTGTTTAATCAGCAACGGAATTTCAGTACAACCAAGAATAATTCCCTGAGCACCTTTACTTGTCAAAGATTGCATAATGCTGATGATCTTGTTCCGTGACACAGGATTCATAACTCCTGCAAACAATTCATTCACGATAACCTTTTGAATAAAATTTCTTTCCTCTTCTTCCGGAATAAGTGATTCAATGGCATGCTTGTTTTTTAGCCTGACTTTATAGAATCCCTGTTCCATAGTGGCTGTTGTGCCAAGCAACCCGATTTTTGAGAGTCCTTTAACTTTGATATGTTCAGCCGTTGCATCGGTGATATGTATCAATGGTATTGCAATGGATTGTTGAATGACATCAGCAAACATGTGAGGAGTGTTTGCACAGATCAGAAGGCAATCAGCGCCTGCAGCTTCAACCTTCTTTGCATTTTTGATAAAGAATTCTGTCAACCCTGCAAAATCACCTTTATTGATAAAATCTTCCATTTCCTGAATATTAATTGAGGTCATGGCAATTTGAGCAGCATGATGCTTGCCTAATCTTTTATTCACTTGTTGGTTGATGATGCGGTAATATTCATGAGTTGATTCCCATGTCATGCCCCCTAACAAACCTATTGTTTTCATGATTTAATTTCGTTTGTTGTTCCTGATCAGGTGTAATATTGTTCGGTGTTTAAAGTTTGCTGTTGTGGATTACTTCCACAGTCTGCTTCTTATATTGTTTAAATTTAAAAATTCTTCGGGCCCGTTATGTAAATACAATTCAGATAAATCCGGGCTCTGATTTTATTTGAATATTGCACCTTGCCTGAGGTGATCAAATTTAATTTCTTGTTTGAAAAATCGAAAACAAAGATAAATATTCTTTCGTGTTAGTAGTACAAGATAATTTTTTCGTGCATGAGATTGTTAATAAATTGTCAAATAAATTTTTTGACAGAGGAGATTTCTATTTAAATTTGTGTAACCAAAAACTTAAATTAATTTTATGAAAAGAAAATTACTTATTTCAGCAATGGGTTTGTTACTGCTTGCTTTCAGCGTGCAGGGACAGTTGCCCAAGTATTCAAGAGATGGGTCGAAGGTTAGCGACAAGCAAACTATCAGCCCAAAGTTAACAGCGCCGGATTTTACAGTAACTTTTACAGATGGCTCAACTGGCAATTTGTACGCTACTTTAAATGCAGGCAATTCGGTCTTTCTTGATCAGTTCTTTACCACATGACCAACTTGTCAGGGCTATGCGCCTACGATAGAACAAGCTTATGTGAATCATGGAGCCGGAAACGGGAATATCAAATTCTGGGGAATTGATGAAGGTGAGGATAATCCAACTGTAGCAGCTTACATGATCGCTTATGGAGTTTCAAACCCATGTGCCAGCGGTTTGACAGGCGGCGGAGATGCGGTTAACACACTTTATTCATCTGGCTCTTTCTCGTCATTTTCAGGTTATCCTACCTACTCGGTAATTTGTCCGAACAAAACAATTACTTTCGACATCTGGCCTTCCACAATTACTTCGACAACATTTGACACTTATTTTACTGCTTGCGGGACTTCCGCTATTGTTGATTTCAATCCGGCCACAACAAAATTCACAACCATTTATCCAAATCCAGCAACGACGGAAGCAATGGTTGATTTCTACCTTGATAAAAATAGTACCGTTAGCATTGATGTTTATAATGTCATCGGCGAAAAAGTTTATTCTTTGACTGTTCCTGATGTTCAACAAGGATTTAATTATACTAAACTCCCGCTGGATGATTTCAGCAATGGCATGTATATTATCAAACTTGTACAGGATGACAATGTAGTTGATATGCGTAAACTTTCGGTTATAAAATAATCTCCCAATTTTCTTAAAGAAAAAGGCTGACACGAATTGTGTCGGCCTTTTTTATTGTCAGAACAATTTTGCTGAAATTTTTATTTCACAATTTTATTGATCTCCAAAATTTGACCAGCATCAAGTTGTTTGAGCAATATAAACTTTCCGTTTTTCCAGGTTCCATAATAACCTGTGTCGTTTAAGATCACAAGTTGTTCAGTGTTGTCGGGCTTTTCATCCATTGCAATAAGGTCACTCAATAATTTCTTTTTTAGATATTCTTTAGAATTGTTTCCTCCTTTCACATAAATCGGTAATGAGTCAGCTTTGAAGGCATACCCTTTATAAAAGAATGAAGGTGATGGAAAACAAAACCTGCCGTAATGTGTCGGAGAGAAGATATAATTGTAGGTGGCTGTACTTTTGATGTAATCATTCATCTGTGTTGTTTGCGAGCTATTAGAAGAAGACATGAGGTGAAAATCCGCTGTGCTGTGTATGTGCGGAGTTGAGTCAGGAACAAAATTCAGAGTAAAAATGATGGTATCCCTTGAATCAATATCCATGGTATCGTGTCTGCACGAACTCTTGATCTTTGGAAAAACAATATTCTTTTCACTAAGCTGAGTCAGGTAATGATCTAACACGGGAAATTGGGCAAAGGAATTGATAGAAGTTGCAAGGATTACTGAAATAATGATTGTTCTCATGGTTTAGGATTTGAACTGTTTTTCTTTGCAATTTCTTCCAATTGCTCTTTGTGGATTTCAAGCACTTCATCGCGTTGTTCTTCGGAAAGTTGTTCCATAATAAAATTTACAGATGAGCAGAGTTTGTCAATCATCTCTTGCAACTCAGGTTTTTCATCCAAAATATTCTGGTTCTTCTTCATTAAATCAATTACGCGCATAAAGCTGCAGAGTTCGGCAATTTCATGATCGGTTAGTTCTCGTTCCATTGTTATGATGTTTTATAAAAGATTGAGTCTGCCTCGATAAGTAGTTTTCTTGTTGCAAGACGCAAAGCCTTTTCATAGTGGACTCAACGTTGATTATAATGTTTACCCGACTATTCTTTTATTATTCTCACTTCTGTTCTTCTGTTTTTGGCTTTGCCTGCTTCAGTAGTGTTATCTGCCACAGGTTGTGTATCACCATAACCCTTTGCAGTTACTCTTTTTGCTGATATGCCTTTTTTGATAAGATAATTTCGCACTGCATCGGCTCTGTCCTGCGAAAGTTTCAGGTTAACTGCCGCCGTGCCTGTGTTATCAGTATGACCAGCAATTTCAATAACAAGTGCATTCTTCAGCTTCATTACAGCCACAAGATCGTTCAGAGCTTTGTCAGATGAAGCTTTTAATGTTGCCAATCCTGTATCGAACAGCACATTTTCAAGAGTGTAGGTTTTGGGAGGTTCAATCTGTATGGTGAGTTCCGAAGTGTATTTGCCGGCGGTGGCTGCCACTTCAAACTTGCTGTAAACAATACTGTCAGTAAAGTCCCTGTACTTGATTTTGTA
Organism: uncultured Bacteroidota bacterium; assembly: GCA_903889915.1. Lineage (GTDB taxonomy): Bacteria > Bacteroidota > Bacteroidia > Bacteroidales > CG2-30-32-10 > CAISZK01. The sequence continues at coordinate 7,891 of CAISZK010000414.1, read as the reverse complement.
AACATCGCCTTTTGGCAAAAGGATAGAAAACTTTCCAAGAGAATCAGTAACACCTGAAAATGTTTTTTTGCTGGTCTCACCAATCATGATCACAATATCCTTTTTACGCGGGACATTCTTGGTGTCGGTCACTGTAACATTGACGAGCACTTCAGTTTCAGTAGGACTTAATACCTGTTTAGGAGTTACTACTTGTTTTTTTTGACCAAACACAACAATATTCAGCGCCATAAGCAAGATGAGTAATTTTATTGTTTTCATAACTTTATTTTTGATTTTTGATTTAATAATGACTATTGACCATTGACTAATGACATAATGACTATTGACCATTGACTAATGACATATTGACTATTGACCCTTGACTAATGACTATTGACTATTTTCAATAAGAAATCGTCCTGTCCTTTCTTCGTTTTATTTCATTTGCATACTCTTTTCCGACGGTGCCTTTATTCGCTATCAACCAATCTGTGAGTTTTGTTTTGCCTGCAGCAGGCGACGTTGTGTAAAGCAAATCACCTTTCAATCCTTTTATTTCTTCACGAGTTACGAGGACATCTCCTTTGATAACTCCAACTAACTTCGACATCCAATAACCAATTTCATCCGGCATAGAAAATATCAAACGTTTTTTCCCCAGAATTATTTTTGAAACAACATTCACCAATTCCCTGTAAGTAAAACTTTCGGGACCTATTGCGTCAACAATGGTATTCTCCTTTTTTTCTCCTTCAGTGATGGCGAGGTCAGCATAATCTTCAACAAAGATAGGTTGCAGGCGGTAATTGCCATCGCCAAACAAACCAAAAACCGGAAACTTGCGAACCATCCAGGCAATATTGTTTATCAGAATGTCCTCTTTGCCAAACAACACAGCAGGGCGCAGAATAGCGTATGAAATGCCAGAATGAATAAGGGCTTCTTCAAGAATTCCTTTGCCGGAAAAGTATTCAAGTTTCGAATTCTTATCAGGGTTGGTAATACTTGTGTGAACAATTCTTTGCACTCCTGCCCTCTTTGCAGCTTCAAAAAGTTTGAGTGTGTTGTCAACAGCTTCGGAATGATGAAAATTTTTATGATTAAAGCGAACCCAATAGGTATTGTATAAAACACTGGCTCCCTCCAATGCTGCAGCCATTTTATCTGCATCATCAAAATGGAAAGGAGAAACAATGATCTTATTCTGAAATTCATTTTTACGATTGACTGAATTCGTAAGCGTTTTGACAATGATATTCTTTTTCAACAACCGTCGGGCAATATATTTCCCGGAAAATCCAAATGCGCCCGTCACTACTTGTGTTTCCATAATTCTTTCTGTTTAATAAATTCCTTCAAAGATACTCATTCTTCAATTCATCCTATTCTTCACTCATTACCTGTTACACACTCCTGCAAAAGGGCAATTCCTGCAAATAGCCAAATCATCAGTCTGTGCAAAAGGAATCTTATTATTGAAAATCTCAGAGATGAGACTTATCAGTGCTTCTTCAATTTTTTCTAATTTCTGTTTGTAAATAATGCTATCAGTAGATTCCGGACACGAAACAGAGAGAAAACCCTTGCTCATATTGCGGAATGTGATGATGCCGGTACTCACATTTTCCGAATTGTGTTTTTTATTGTAAAGGTATGCATAAGTGAGCAACTGCAAGCTCTTCGCCAGCTTAGGTTCCGAGATCAACTCTTCCCAACTGTCAAATTTCAGTTCATTTTTATTGATCAATCCTGTTTTGTAATCAATGATGCGCAAAGCTCCATCCACAAGATCCACACGGTCAATAAAACCTTTTACCTTTATAGGGATTGCTTCGCCGGTATTGGTTTTGATATGGATGTTTGTTTCGCAGCGTTCCTCAAGCCCAACAATGCTCAGATATTTGTTGGATTGTTTCATGTCCTCAAGAAACTTTGCTTCCTGTTGAAGGAAATTCTGAATGAATTTTATTGCAACTTTCGCAATAAGAAGATTTTTACCAGTTTTAATATCTCCCTGCGGATAGTTTTTAATGAAACCTTCTTCTGTTAGTTTTTCAACCAAAGCAGGCATTTTCCTGATGTCTTCTGCGTTTACAACTTTTGCAACATATTCTTTGTACAATTCCTGCAGAACATAATGTACAGTACTTCCAAGAGTAGCTGCATCTATTGTTTCAGCGGTTTCTTCAATTTCCTCAATCTTTTCTACATACTGAAAATAGAACCGCAATGAGCAACTGATATAAGTATTCATTGCTGATGGCGAAATCCCTTTTTCAGCAAGCATTTTCAGTTCATCAATGATCTCTTTTGATTTTGAAATGATGATGGGTTCATCAAGTCCTGACAAGGAATTCTCATTGATCAATAGCTTTTCCTCGATTTTTATTTTACTGTTATAAACAGGCAATTCTTTAATAATCTGTGTAAGGAAACGGCTTTTTTCACCACTTCCAAAATCATTTGTTTGTGTGTTGTAAATGATTTGAACATTCTTTGCACGCTGCAGTAATCTGTAGAAATGGTATGCAAAGATGGACTCTTTTTGTTTGTAGGTGTCAAGTCCCATTTCTTTCCTGATGTCATGCGGAACGAAAGTGCTTTGGAATTTTCCCGCAGGAAGAATATTCTCGTTAACGGAGAGCAGAATGATGTTTTCAAAATCGAGAGAACGTGTTTCCAACATCCCCATGATCTGTAAACCTTTCAAAGGCTCGCCATAAAACGGGATCGTGCTGGTTTCAACCAATCCGGTGAATATTTTTCGGAGGGTTTTAATGTCTTTTATGAAATGATATTCATTGAGAAGATTCCTGATTTTAGTAATGATCACAGCATAATGAAAAAGGTATTCAATGTCAATATCAGAGTTCTTCTGGTCATATTTTTTATTGGCGATCAATGTATCTCTCACATGCCCGATAAGCAAAACAAACATTTCAAGCAGCAAAAGAGGGTTGTCATTTACATTATTAAAAAAGGAAGCAGCGAAAGTATCTTTCAATTCATTTATGATCTCTTCCTGTTTTTGAAAAATGCGATTTGTTTTCAATGAATCCAGAAACTTTGAAGTCTGAAATGTATCTTTACTGTTTGAGCTGATCAAGCGAAAATAAGGATGATTGAAAAGATTGACGATATCTTTCTGGTAAAAACGAATGGTATTTGCGCTTGAATATTTCTTTGAATTTTCATGAAGGGTAAACACATTTGAGAAAAGAGAGTGAACAGGAGAATCCTTAAGCGGATAACCCATAGTGATGTTAATGTCCTTTACATTTTCAGGGATGGCATACAACATCGGGATAAGCAAACTTTCATCAGCAAGAACAAGAGCGGTGTTTTCTGAGTTTGCAAGTTCTTCAGTCATCTCAGAAAGCAATTGCCCGGCAAGTTCAGCCTGTCCAATATGTAAAGGAACACCGGTGATGGTTATGTTTTTTTCATCGGTTGCAAAGCTGTCATCAATCCAGTTAAAATCTTTCAATCCCCAATCATCTTTGAATTTTCTGATGAATGTGCCTGCTTCCTGGTTCCTGTTATTCACATAATAGTTGTCAGCATCCCAAAATATTTCAGCCTTTGCTGATAGCGACAATGTTTTGATGATCTTTTCTTCCGATGCTGTCAGTGCATTGAAACCTGCGAAAATGATATTGCTGTACTCGTTCTTTTTCACATATTCATCAATATTCTCAGCAGCTTTTTTATAAATGAGTCCCTGGTAAGCAATGTTCTTTGCGAGCAAATGCGTTGTCAGTCTTGTGTAGTACTTACTTAACGAATTATAAAATCTCAGGTAATCCGATTCATGCTTTGTCAGTGGAGTTATTTCAAGATTCCATTTACTGATCGCTTTGGCTTCATTTAAGTATTGGAAAAGAGCAACTGTGTCTGCGAGATTCATGTCAGCATCATTGTAATCGCTGATGAGTATCTGAGCCCAGTTCATAAACTCTTCGAAAGACTGTGCTTTTTCTCCTTCAAAAGAAACATAGATGTTGTAAAAGTCAAACAGCAATTCAGTAGGGTCGGCTTTTTGTAGTCCGGTGATGTGGCAAACAAAGTCTTCAATAGAGAAGATTGAAGGTGCCCATATTGCCTTTTTGATTTTTAGTGCAAGATATTTTTTTAGATAAAGCCCGGCTCTTCGGTTTGGAAGTACAAAGCAAATCTTGCTGATATCTTCACCATATCTGGCATAAATTGTATCGGTAAGCTTTTCAAGAAATGTCATTTCTTTAATTTTATTGAATCAAGTTTATAGTATCTCGCGGTGCTGATGTTAACCCAATTATCAGCTTTCGCTGTGATATCAACGAAGAAGATACTTTTGGGAATTGTAGTCAGAGCAGGCACTTCAATGAATTTCTTATTCTCTTTAATTGCCCTCTCAATATTTTCATTCCTGTCAATCATCTCACGATTATATTGAGGAGCATTAAAAAACAGGTCATATCCTGCATGAAAAATATTCCCTTCGCAAACGATATTCTTACCCGGTTCTTTGCTGAATTGAGTCACTGTAAGAATGAAGGCTGCAATAGCCAATAGCTTTATCAGTAAAGGCGGGACTTCAATCATCAGTATCTTGTTTTTTCTTAATAAATAATTGTGAAGAATGGAGATATTGAAAAACCATAGAAAAATAAAAATGATGGTCACTGTGTTGTGAATCCTTAATGCGGGGTTCAATCCGGTGCTGTAAACCACCATGAAATACAAGCTCATAATCGCAAGAACACTGATGGGTATTGTAAAAAATGGCGACAGGCTGATCATTTCTGAAAATCTTTTACTCATTCGAAACCCGGGAAGAAACGCAATCAAAAGCATGGTGACTATTATAAAAGCGGGATCCTGAATAAGCGTGACAGATATCTTACAGAAAGCAAAAAATGATTCTTTCAATGAAAACAACAAGTCTGAATTTCCTGCAAAAGATTCCATGCGATTGTAGTTTCCCGGCGCTACAATTACAACGAAAGAAGCAATCAATATGGATGCACACACGATAATGTGAGTTTTACGGATCTTCTTTTTTGTAACAATTCTGTAGATAATGAATAAAACAGAACCTTCAAGAAGAAGGATCATACTCATTTCATTTGAACCAACTATCATCACCGAAAGAAGAATCATGAGCAAAATATTCCCAACATTATTTCTGTTAGAATAGGTTGATTTAATCAGGCTACCCAATAAAAAAAGTGTAAGTGATGTCGGAAGAAAATAACCAAGTGATCCGCTAAGCCAATAGATACATTCAGTGGTAGAAGGGATGTTGTTAATAAAAAGCAGGAAAATGACAAGTGAAATCAAGTGCTTGCGGACAGATGGCATTTCATCTCGTAAGATGTTTTTAATTAAATAGAAAATGCCACAATAAAATAAAGCCATCAAAAGAACAGGAACAAGTTTATAGCCAAAATAGCTGCCAAAAACAAGCGGATTTAATGAAACGATAAGGGTTCCAAAATACCTGCCACTCCATTCCATATACACCTTCCCCACATGCACTAAGATGCCATCTCTCCACGTATCGGCAGTAAGGATAAGATCATCAGCGGAAGGGTGAATAAAAAAACTCAGAAAAATGAAGGGTAATACAAGCAGTGCAAGCACAATCAGCCAGAATTTTTCACTGCTTAATATTTTATTCATAGAGGCGAAGTTAAATCAATTTTTCTGCTTCCATCAGACTTTCTGTTTTACCGACATCAAGCCAGTGACCTTCATTGTGGACAAAAGCTTTAATAGTATTATCAATGGCAAGTCGCAGATAGAGATCAATCATGGAGAATTTACCACTTTCAATAATCAGGTTGAAAATTTCAGGGCTAACAACCTGAATACCGCTAAAAGCAAAGGAAGAAAGCTCTTTTTGATTGCCTTTGGATATTTTAAACTCTCCTGTTTTGGTGTTTTTCCACCCGCACAAATCCGCAGCTTTGTCAAACAATAAATACCTTGAAGTTTCTCTGTTTCTCACAGCCAGAGTTGCTATTGCATCATCTTTCTCTGATAGTTTGTAAAAGTATCTCAGATCAATATCTGAAATCACATCCACATTGTGAACAAGGAATGGCTTGTTGTCATTGAAAAACCATGTTGCTTTTAAGAGTCCTCCGCCTGTGTCAAGCAATTGATCAGACTCATCAGATATTTCAATGTGAATACCAAAATTGTTTTTATGCTTCAGAAATTCTTTGATTTGTTCAGCAAAGTGATGAACATTCACAATAATTTCGTTGAATCCTGTTTCTTTTAATTTGCAAATTGTATGCTCTAAAAGCGTAACCCCTTTTATTTCCACCAAAGCTTTCGGTTTGTTGTCTGTTAAAGGTTTCAGCCGTGTTCCAAGTCCGGCAGCATAGATCATTGCTTTCATGCTTCAGCAGGATTTATTCTTTCCAAAACAGTGTGATGCAATTCCGTTTCCACATCAAATTTCTTTTTCAAATGATCAACAAGCATGTTTGCACAAAACACAGAACGATGCTGACCACCTGTGCAACCAAAATTAACCTGCAAATGCCCGAACTTTCTTTTCTGATAGTTCTCGATTGCTTTGTCAACAAGGCCATACACGTTGTTCATGAATTCATAAACATCGGGTTCCTTTTTCAAAAAATCTATCACTTCCTTGTCTTTTCCGCTTAGCGTTTTATACTCCTCATATCTGCCTGGATTATGCAAAGCCCTGCAATCGAAAACAAATCCACCACCATGACCACTATCATCAACAGGTATGCCTATTCTGTACGAAAAGCTATTGACAACCACTTTCAGAGGAGGATCTTTCTTGCCTAGTTGACGAAGATTTTCAGACTGCGAAAGTTTATGCAAAACATTCATCAGTGTGGGTATTTTGACCGGTATTGAAGTATTTTCAAGCAGCCATTTTAGATTATCCAAAGCATAAGGAATACTAAGCAGGAAATGCTCTTTCTTTTCATAGAACCCTCTGAAACCATAGGCTCCAAGCGCCTGCATGATGCGGATGATTACATATCCATAGTAATATTCTGTGAACTCCTTTTCATTCACAGGGATAAATTTCTTTAGCGTTTCAATATAATAACCCAACAATTGATTGCGCACCTCCTGTAGAATGTCAGCTTTTGCATCATAAAGAAGCGAAGCAATATCATACTGCAGCGCACCTTTACGGCCTCCCTGATAATCTATAAAGTATGGTTCACCATTGTAAAGCATGATATTTCTTGACTGGAAATCGCGATACAAAAAGTGATTGCAATCTGTCTGTAAAAGAAAATCACAGAAAGTCTGAAAGTCATCTTCCAGTTTCTGTTCATCAAAACTTATTTTAGCAAGTTTCAGAAAATAGTATTTGAAATAACTCAGGTCCCAAAGCATAGATTGCTTATCAAACTTATCTCGTGGATAGCACACACTATAATCCAAATCCTTTGCTGCGACTACCTGGAATTGCGGCAACTTATCAATCACTTTCCTGTAAACATCAATGATCTCTTCGGAAAATCCTTGTTGAATTCGTTTTTCTGAGAGCCATGAAAAAAGGGTTGTGTCCCCGAGATCTTCCAGTAAATAAATATTGCAGGAATCGTCGTTTGCGAGAATTTTCGGAACTGGCAACCCGCATTGATGAAAATGTTTTGAAAATACCAGGAAAGCATTGTTTTCTTTCGCATCAGAATTGTGTGCACCCATGATTGAAACACCATTGCCTTTCATGCGATAATATTGCCTGTAAGAACCCGAAGAAGGAAGTTCTCTGATGCTTTCAGCAGGCTTACCGGTGTATTGTTCAAAGAGTGATTTTAATTTTATTTCAAGCGTTTTATCCAATTTCAATAAAGATTTATTTAGGATTACAAATGTAAGGAAATAGAAATAATGTAGTGAAAAAATGATGCATTAATGT
>CAISZK010000413.1 GCA_903889915.1 uncultured Bacteroidota bacterium | reverse complement strand
TTTTTAAATAAATAAAACATCTAACAATCCCTTTTCACCTGCATAATTTAATGCTGAGCTATACAGGTAATGATGCGGTTCAGTAACAATTTCTGCTCTTACCGGGTTCATGTGGATATAATTCAGCTTTTGATTAAAAAAGTCAATTAAAAAAATAGTGGTTTCAGCATTTCAGGCTACTTCCCAGCTTTACTTCGAGAATAACATTTCTGAGTTCCGGCGGGAATTCGAGGAAGTAGAAAAAATCGAGGAAACATTTGACGAGTTTGTCTGTCACCTCCTGTCCGCACATTTCGCCACCTGTCTTTTCATAACTGACAAGTTTCCCTGTTGAATCAATTTTTAGTTTTACATCAATGTAAATGTTATCGCAATGTGCGCAACTAAGTTTTAAATGATTTTCAAGGAGGCAGCCTGGAAAAATATGTTTTTTCCATGTGGTATCAAAGCTATACCAGGCAGCCTGTTGCTTCCCTGTTAAATCAGCTTCACGGATGAAGGTGTAATTTTTCTGTGAAAATACATGCAACTGAAAAATGATGCAGAACAAAGGCAGTAAGAGATATTTCATAAAATTGTACGATTTCTATTGATACAAATGTAAATTTATTTTTTCAATAAACATTTCTCCGATTTAAAAACAAGGAATGAAGTGCCTATTCCGAGGATCATACCACCGAGAATATCTGTAGGGTAATGCACACCCAGATACATGCGCGAGAACGCCACAGCGGCTGCATAACCATAGGACGGAACAACGACATACCATTTGGGAAATGACAGGCTCAATGCGGTGGCAGTGGCAAAAGCCATGGTAGTATGACCCGAAGGGAATGAATATTTCCCGGAATTACTTTTTTTAACGATGATGTCGGAATAAGTGAAATATGGTCTGTGTCTCCTGAAAATTATTTTCAGGGTTGATGAAAGACCTGCTGCAAGAAATATGGATGTGCATGAAAAGTATGAGTTCCTTTGCAGATCATTGCTGTGAATGGCCAGTCCGGTTGCAAACATGGTCAGTGGTGTGGCGATTGCAACGGTTGTTTTTGTGTCCGAAACAATATGCCAGAATTTGTCAGCAGGTGGATTGCAGGGTTTATTAATTGATTTGAGTATCCTGATGTCAATGTTCTGTCCTCTCAGTATTGCTGAGAATAAAAGCGTGGTCAGGAAAAAAAATATTTTGAATTTCGATAACATCAATTTGAAAATATTGTTAGAAAGATCCGGCCACAATACGGGGTAGAAAATTTGAAATTAAATTTTGAGTCCACTTCGATAAGTCCTTTTTACCACAAAAACACGAAAACACCATCCCGCACATGCGAGACTACAAAATTGTATTTTATAAAAAACTTGCATTTTGTGTTTTTTACCCCGTTGGATATGTTTTAGATTTAATGAGTATCTTTAAAACAGCGCTATCCCACGGGGTGAAGTGTATTTGTGTTTTAGTGGTAATTTTCACATTTATTACTTTTTGGAGTAAACTCAATTTTCTACCTGAAACTTTTGTGAAAAGGTATTGAGAAATTATTTCGAAATTTTCAATTAGCGGGTCATCGGAAACAATGGTTTACTTAATGCTGTCCAGCTTTTTTTGAACCAGTTCAACGGCCTTTGTCTGCGTTTCAATGGCCTTGGTTGCTGCATCCTGATCTGTTGTATTGGTCTCAATTTTCTTTTGAGCATCTGCAATTTTTTTATTGTATTCTGCAATTGCATCTGTAAGTTTTGCTTTTTCTTTTACAAGGTCGGCGAGGTCGCTTTCAAGTTCTTTTTGTTTTTTCTTTTCTGCTGCGAGTTTAGCTTCAACAGCTTCTTTGCTCACATCAACAGCAAACTTTCTCACCAATTTTTCTGCAACTTTATATTGATCGGAATGGGTTGAAGAACTCACAAATGCACCTCCAAGATCGAAGGCAACCGTGAATACAATGGTGTTGTCTTTTTCTTCGGCTGTGGCATATACATCAACTGTATTCGCTGACATATCTTTTATGGTGGCATTGTCCGCAAAAATTTCATCTTTGTTCGTAACCTTGGCGCCATAATCTTTCATCAGACTTTTCCATGCTTTTTCAACTGTGGATTTGTCTGCTTCGTAAATTGTAACTACAAGAGCCGGGTTTTTTGCTCCCCCGATTTTTACGTTGTCTTCCTTTACTTCGATTTTTTGTGCTGACACAAATAATGAAGTCAATAAAATTACGCTTGCTAAAAATGTTTTTTTCATAATGACTTTATTTATTGATTTAATGACAATTTTCATTGAAAATGCCTGCTTAGAATGAATACAAAAATACTAATCTGCATGAAATAAAAAACAGGTCCATCTGAATTTTATTAATTAAGTTTGTGAAAATTTTAAATTCCTGCATCCTATTATTAAAATAATAAAAATTGAAATTATGAAAAACATTGCATTAACACTCATGCTGGTCCTGGGCATGAACATGGTCACAAAAGCTGATGATGATAAAATACCGGTTAAGTCGGAAATAACAAAGGTCACCGTTTTCCTTAGCGGTGCACAGGTAACAAGAACAGCCAGCGCAACAATACCTGCCGGGCAATCGTACTTTGTATTCGGAGGATTGTCACAATATGTAAATGCTTCGAGTATCCAGGTAAAAGGGACCGGTGATTTTACCATACTTTCTGTGTCGGAACAACTCGATTATTTAAGTTCACAAACGAAGACAAAAGAAGTGCAGGTGATGGAAGATTCGCTTGAGTCGTACAACACACAACTACTGTTTCAGCAGAGCATGCTCAATGTCTATACTGAAGAAAAGACAATGATCATCGCAAATCAGGCAATAGGCGGAGCAAATACCGGAGTCAAAGTTGAGGATGTTAAAACGCTGGCTGACTATTTCCGCACACACCTTGCTGACATCAGTTCAAAATTGCTTATCACAAATGCGAAGATCATCAAAATTAAAGAGAACATTACAAAAGTAACAAGCCAGCTCGCTACAGAAAATGCAAAACTGAACATTCCGACAAGTGAGATCACTGTTGCCGTTTCAGCCAAGACAAGGGTTGCCGCTACATTTGAACTGACCTATGCAGTCTCCGGAGCCTACTGGTATGCCACGTATGATTTGCGTGCAACCAATGTTGACAGTCCGATATCACTTGATTATAAAGCCAACGTTTACCAGACAACAGGCGAAGACTGGAAAAATGTTACGCTGACATTGTCAACAGGAAATCCGACACAATCGGGATCAAAACCAATCATCAACCCTTGGTACCTCTACATTTATAATAACTACACTTCTGATTACCGTACTATGAACGAAGTAACAGTTACTGCTGACCAGGAGACAAAAAAGAGTGAAGATAAATCCAATGCACCGAAAGCACAAATGTACACACCTGTGAAAGCTGAGACCACTTCAAGTTATACATCTGTTGATGTAAATGCGACAAATTTTGAATTTGACATCAGCATTCCTTACACAATAAATTCAGGCGGCAAAAACACAGTTGTAGATATACAGAGCAACACTTTGCCTGCAACCTATCAGTACTATTGCGCACCAAAACTTGATCCTTCAGCATTCCTGCTTGCGAAGGTTACAGGCTGGGAAAATTACAACCTCTTATCAGGATATATCAATCTTTATTTTGAAGGAACCTACATTGGCAAATCGTATCTCGACGTGAAAAACACAAAAGACACTATTGACTTTTCCTTAGGCCGTGATGAAAATATAGTGGTGACAAGAGTTAAACAAAAAGAGTTTTCTTCAACCAAACTTGTTGGCGCCAATCGCAAGGTGGCTGTGGCATGGGAAATAGATGTGAGAAATAAAAAGAAGACGCCTGTAAATATTGTTGTGGAAGATCAGATACCTCTGACAACTGACAAGCAAATTGAAATTGAAAAAGGCGATTCTCCTGAAGCAGCCTATGATGAAACAACAGGTTCGCTCAAATGGACAATGAAGCTGGCGAGTGCAGAAACTAAAAAACTCAAGTTTTCCTATACCGTAAAATATCCAAAAGACAAGAGCGTTTATGTAGAATAAAAAACGGTTTCCTAAGATTGGATACCTCTAAGAGCATTAGTCCGGGCGCGACTTTGAGTCGCACCCGGACTTTTTCTTGTAGCATTTTATTCTTTAATAAACTTTTCCACAACCCTTCTTTCTGTAGTAACAATATTCACAAAATACATCCCCCGCGAAAAGTCTGATATGTCAATAGGAATAGTGTTTTCATTTGTGTTCTGACTTTTTAAAATTTGTCCTTCAATATTTGAAATTTCAATTGTAGCTTTGAGACCGGTGCTGATGTTTAGTACATCCGTTGCGGGATTCGGATAAATGCTGATTTTATTTTCAGACATTGTTTCCCCATCTGATAAAAGAATTTCAGGCAGAAGATTTACTCCTTTAATTGCATCCACAGTGTCTGTGAGGTTGTCGCGCATATCCAGGCGAAGAACGTATGCACCTGCTGTAAGTCCGTGTGTGTTCCATGATGCAAGAATGTTATTATCCACTTTTGTGAAGACAGGATTGTTGATTGCTGTCCAGACTGTGTCACCTGATTTTTGATACCATACACGGTAACTTCCAAAATCCATATAAGGACTTATTGCTGTCTTGTTGATAAACGCCGAACCTACTATGGAGACTGTGGAATCAACATAAGCGCTTGAAGGCTGAGAAATGTTGGCGAACCAAACGCAACTTGCATCATAAGGAACAGGGTTCTGCGGAATCATACTTTGCACTACCATCAATAATGATTGCCCGATTGCAGTAGGCACCCCATTGCTCTCAGTGCAATAAGCAAAAATCTGAAATGAATTTCTTTCGCTTCGTACAAATGAAGTAACCGTTGTGTTCGAGTTTATCAGAAAAGAAAAATCCGACGACCAGCAATAACCCCCGGAACCATCCACCACATAACCTGTACCAGTGAGTTTGGAAGTTCCTTCAGTTCCGATTTCGCCAACGATACTTCCTGAAAGATTGACCACAGAACTCTGCATAGGGTACAAACTCCATGTCTGCACGCTGGAATTAATAAACTGAAGATTGCGGTCGGTCAGTGGAGCTGTGAAATTCGAATAGTTTGAATTGTTCACCAATCCTGACACAGTGCAGCTATCTGCACCCATAAACCAAAGCCCCACGGCGCGAACAGTGGAATTTGAAATTGTCACAGTCGAACCATTAACGGGCATCAGCGACCACTGGATATTATAAGAAGTATCAACCTGAACATTGTATTCTATACCGCTTACTCCGGGTGTGGTTTTGTTGAAGACGTATGAATTCACAGTGGTTCCGTTCGGAAAGCTGTGATTGATGACAGCAGTGTCGGGGAACTGATGCCACAACAGTGCATTTGTAGCATGCCTGAGATGGAGGTTTACATAATCGTCTATGATAAATTCACCTGTTAGATTATTGCCATTGATTGTCAGATTGGCATGTCCGTTCAAACCGGTAGTGGTGTAATCATTGTTCGTGATGTTCGTCAGAAAAGCATTTGCAGAATCGCGCACCACGAAGCTGTGCGAAAATCCGCCATAATTAAAAACAGTATTAGAAAAATTCAAATATCCATTCTGCACCACCACGATGCTTCGCTGATACAAATATTGCTGGGGGAGATAAATTGATGAGGAATCGGAGAAAGCTTTTCCATGACCTGCCACATAGATGTCGCCTACAATGGTTGCATTCGCATGTTTAAAGATCAGGACACCGCTGTTCAAAACGATGATGGGGCCAATATGTGTCCAGTTGCCGGTAATTCTCAATGTGTCATTTGGCGTGTAACCGACAATCAAAGTATCGCCACCTATGGTAATGGTATCAATGGAAGTTGGAGAATGATTTTTGAAAATGTTTTTTACCTGCAATTGTTGAAGTGTTTTGAATACTGAATGCTGAGCCGGAGTTTCGCTTATGCTTTTCAGAACAGGTTGCATATTGTTTTGTTTAAGCCTTGCTGCAGTAAGGTCGTTCAACTCTTTTTGTGGAAACGGATGGATAGTTTGTGCTGACAGGTTTTCAGTGAAATTAAATATCAGGCATAAGCAGACAGCAGTAATGATAAGGTTTTTCATAGGTTTTTTTATTTTGTGTTTGGATTAACCATACTAAAAAAATGAGAATTGAAATTACAATGCATAGTAAAATTTGATTCACAAATCTACATATAAAAAGTCAGGCAAAGAGAAAAGAAAAAATGATTGCAGGAGAAAATAAAATCAGAAAAAGGTTTGATACAAAAAACAAGGTCACACCCAGTGAAGAGTGTGACCCTGATTATAACTTTAAAATTAAAGTTTTACTTTACGATCTCAATTTTTACACAGCTTTCAACGCCTTCTTTGAGTTGATCAACGAAGAGAGGGTTAACACTGTAATAAATTTTACGACCATCGCGTCTTGATAATAAGATGCCTCTTTCTCTCAGTTCTATCAGATAGTGAGAAGCGATAGGCTGCTGCAGACGCAGTTTTTCGTAAATGTCAGTTACATCCAGTTCCTTTTCGGTCTCAAGCAGAGTAACGATTCTGCGATTGATTGGATGGCATAATGTCCGCAATCTCTTGATAGCGAAACGTGCTTTTTCAATATTAATTTCCATAACTTTTTTTTTTAAGATTAATTTTTACTTTGTTTTGTTTGTTTTTAATTTATTGATTAATTATTCTAGTTTTTAATAGAACTCTATAATTGATGAAATTATTGCTAAAACAAATAACTATATTAATAAATGCTACTTCTTTTTCGCTAAATTTAATAAAGTCTTAAGTTTTAGCTTTAAATTCCTTGACAAAAATACCACATAATTTCATATTAACCAAATTAAAGTAAAAAAAAATTTATTAGCAGATAATTTGAGTGCCCAAAATTAGTAAAAAAAACAAGACATACTAAATGCTTTAAAACCTCATTAGTTCTTCATAAAGCATACGTGTTGGCAGCCCCATTACATTGAAGTACGAGCCTTCAATCTTCTCAATGGCAACATAGCCTATCCATTCCTGTGCGCCATAAGCGCCGGCTTTGTCCCAGGGCTTATAATTTGAAATGTAATACTCAATTTCTTTTAGTGAAAGTTCTTTGAAAAAGACTTTTGTGAGTGCATAAAATGAACTTGTTTTATTTTTTGTTTTCAGGCACACACCTGTGATCACTTCATGCATCTTACCTGAAAGTTCTGTCAGTATCTCCACTCCGTCCGCATGGTCTTTGGGCTTGTTCAATATATGTTCATTGATCCAGACGATGGTATCTGCAGTTATCAAAAGAGTTTTATCATCAATATCATTTTCAAAAGCTGCGGCTTTTTTTTTGCATAAATAAATTGCAATGTCTTCTCTTTTCAAATGAGGAGGAAAATTTTCTTCGGTTTCTTTTACCTTTACTTCAAAAGGAATATCAAGACCCTTTAACAATAGTTGTCGGCGCGGTGATTGAGAACCCAGAATTATTTTGTAGTCTTTAAGCTTTTCGTGTAGCATCAAAATGAAATTAAAACTTCAGGAAAATAAATGTCATTGAAAGGACTCCTGCAAGCATAAGGAATTTGGTGACCCTGCTCATGAAAGAATAATCTTCTTTTTCTTTTGCTTTGATGGTTGTATAGAGCAAATAAATGAAAGGCAGAACTACTGCAACTGCAATATACCAGAACGGAAAATTCAATCCAAAAGTTCTGTAAACTTTAAAATCAATGAACGATAAAGCCAGCACAGATAAGGAGGTGAGAGCAATCAACAGATACTTTGTTTTATTAATTCCAATGACCACCGGTATTGTAGAGCAGCCAACTTTTTTGTCGCCTTCAAAATCTTCAACATCTTTGATGATCTCCCTGATCATTGAAATAACAAAAGCAAACCCGACAAAGAGCCAGATGAGAATATTTAATAAGTGTGAGTAGTTAATGATAATCATCCCTGCCTTGTTGATAGCGATCGTATCAAACAACCAGACAACGATGATGGTCATTGCAGTTGAAAATGCGATCAGCATATTACCCACGAGAAAATAAGCTTTGTACTTCACTGAATACATCCACAGCAATGTTGCCATCACGATATTGATCGTTGCCAGTTTGAGTGAACCGGCTTTATAACTTACCCATGTCCCCAGAATGATCGCTACAATATTTAATGCGAAATGAAATTTTATTACCGTTCGCCGGGAAAAATTTTTGCCAACAACATTCCTGTTGTTTTTATTGATCCTGTCAATCCTGAGGTCGAAATAATCATTGATTGCATAGCCGGCGGCTGCTACCAGTATTGTTGACAGCACGAGCAGGGCGAAATTAAAATGACTAAGCATGGGATTGATGTGTTCAAAATTCATGACGGGTATGAGGATGGCATACCTGAAAAGATATTGCGTTACCGCAATAATAAACAAATTCTGAATGCGGATGAGCTTGAAAAATGGCAGCATCTTATTTTTTAATTTTCTTCAAAAATACAAATCTTCATGAATATCGGAACTACCAGCTAAAAGCATGTTCAGTGTCGAACCATTTGCCCTGCACTTTAAGCACCTGTTCTATCACATCGCGCGCACATCCATCGCCGCCTTTAATATTTGAAATATATTTGGCAACGGACTTGATCTCCTCTGCAGCATTGGACGGACAGGTGGGCATTCCTGCCAGGCACATCAAATGATAATCGGGAATGTCATCGCCCATGAATAATATTTCATCATTCACGAGATTATTTTTTTCGAGATATTCTTTATACACTTCAATTTTATTACACACTCCCAGGAATACATCCCGTACATCAAGTGCAAGAAATCTCTTCGAGATGGTTTGTGAAATACCCCCGGAAATAATAGCAACCCTGTAGCCTTTTTTAATTGCATACTGCATGGCGTAACCATCCTTAACATTCGCTGTCCTCAAAGCCTCGCCGGTTTCAGTAAGAATAACGTTGCCATTGGTAAGGACGCCATCATAATCAAAAATGAAGGTTGTGATGTTTTTAAGTTTTTCTTTAAAATTGCTCATGCGCTGAAAAGGTTAGTAGTTTGTTGTTTGTTGTTGGGTTCAAGGTTTAAGGTTCAAAGTTTCGTATAGCCAGTGCTAGCTTCATAATTTCAAATTTCCACTTTCATATTTCAAATTCTTTCCTGATCATTGAACTGATCTTTACATACAATTCTTTGTTGTCATCATCGTCCAGCATTTTCAAATGTTGTTCCATCACTGCTGCATCATTTCTTCTGGCGGGGCCTGTTTGTGCATCGTGTGGATGAATATTCATGACTTTGTTGGCAGTTTCTTTTATCAATGGTTTCAGTATGTCGAAAGGAACATCGCAACTGCTTATTATTTCTTCGGCAACCCGGTACAAATGATTTGTGAAATTACAGGCAAACACTGCTGCGAGATGAATTTTTTTTCTTTGCAGTGAATTGATCATTCTCACATCCGGAGTAAATGAAAGGGCAAGGTCTTCGAGCAAACCAAGGCTTGCATTGCTGTTCGCTTCAATGCACAAAGGTATCGTGAGAAGATCAACAGCCCTGTTTTTGGTAAAAGTTTGAAGCGGATAAAAAACTCCGATATTTTCAGAGACTCCTTCAATAGCTTTCATTGAGTGAAACCCCGAAGTGTGCACAACAAGTTTATCGCCGGTTTTCATTGTCTGTGCAATCAATGGCAGCGCTGCATCACTGACCGAGATTATGTAAAGGTCGGCATTTTTATTGATCTGTTCAAGGTCGCAGGTGTATGGTGTTCCATATTTTTCAGCAAGTGTTTTCGCTGAGATCTCGCTGCGGCTGTACACCTGAACAACTGTTCGTCCTGTGTTCTGAAAAGCTTCGAACAAATGTGATGCAACATTGCCTGCGCCAATAAATACAACGGTATGAATAGAATTTATGTCCATTTGCCAGAGTTTGATCTTTTAAAGATTTTACGGATTTCTTTACCCGTTTAAAAAAATGTCACCATTGATCCTGAAATAAAAAAATCATGTGTAATTCTTGCTTTCATTTCCGGTTATAGAATTTTTTATTTCGGTGTAATTGAAAGCACCGGAATTTTTGCATTGGTGATAAAAGCCTTTGCACTGGATCCGAGAAATTGCTCCCGTGCATCAACTTCCTGCTGTGTCATGATCATGATCAGATCGCCATTATTTTCGTATGCGAAATCAATAATGTATGAAGTGAGTCCGCCGGCAGCAGGATCGCCATGAATGATCTTTGCAGTCGTGAAAATGTCCCGCTTCTCAATGTATTCTTTCACCAGTTTGAGTTGTTCTGTAAGGCGGTTCACAACATCGGGTTCGTCGGTGAGTAGAACAGAGACTACGCGTATTGTTGAGTTGTAATATTTGGCAAACTCTATGGCCTTGGTTATTTTTTGTTGAGTTTGTTTGGTCAGGTCAAGCGGCAGAATAATTGTTTCAAAATTTCCCCTGATGTTTGTTCCGTTAAATGTCAGGACGGGACATGGAGCTGTGAGTATAACATTCGCGGTGGTGGTTCCGATAAATGCTTTCTTTTTGTCAGGATCTGAACTATTGGTGGCCATGACAATGAAACGGGCATAAATGTCTTTTGCTACACCAAGAATCTTTTCATGAACCACTCCATTCAGCAATAAAGGATTGACTTTTATTGAAGAATTTTTTGAAGAACTTTCGGCAATTTGAAGTAAACGGGCATAACAGGATTCCTGGTTATTGTTCAACTCTTCTTCACTTGGCTCACGCGATAATAAACCAAATGCATAATGAATGTTGGTTTTCTCAAAAATATGCAATAACGTGATCTCAACATTCAGCAGTCTTGCCAGTGTAAACGACTGCTCAAGTGCAAGAAGTGACTGCTCCGAAAAATCTGTTGGCACCAGTATGTTACTATAATGACCTTTCATTTTGTTCTAATGTGTACTCTTTAAAGAATGGGTATGGGGATTATTTTTTATATTTGCATTAATTAAAACGTGCAAAATAACGAATTTTGTTCGTCATAATCTAATATTACTTATGAGAAAAATTGCGGAAACAGAACTTATACTCAATCCTGATGGCAGTATTTATCACCTGATGTTGCACCCTGAACAGGTTGCAAACAATATTATCCTTGTAGGCGATCAGGGCCGTGTGGAGACGATTTCCAAACACTTTACAAATATTGAATGCAGGATACAGAACAGGGAATTTTTGACGCACACCGGTTCTTACAATGGAAAAAGGATCACTGTTTTGTCAACGGGTATCGGGACTGATAATATTGACATTGTCGTTAACGAGCTTGATGCGCTTGTGAATATTGATCTTGGCAATCGTGAAATCAAAGAAAATAAAACCAGTCTTCATTTGGTAAGGCTCGGCACATCGGGCGCACTGCAGGCTGATATCCCTGTTGATAATTATGTGATGTCGGAATACGGACTTGGCCTTGATGGATTGCTGAATTTTTATCAGACTGAGAAAAATATTTTCAGCGATGAAATAACCGAAGCATTTATGGAGCATACAGGTTGGGGCAAAAGACTTGCCAGGCCATACACAGTCAGAGCCTCTGAAATTCTTATGAAGAAACTCGGTGAAGGGTTGTTTAAAGGTATCACTGCAACTGCTTCAGGTTTCTATGGACCGCAGGGCAGGCAACTGAGAATTGTTCCTCTGGATCCGATGTTGAATGAGAAAATGGAAACTTTCAATTGTAAAGGAAACCGCATCACCAATTTCGAAATGGAAACTTCGGCATTGTATGGATTGAGCGCTGTGCTCGGGCATCAGGCTGTCACAATTTGTACAATCATCGCTAACCGCGTGAGCAAACAATTCAGCAAGGATTATCATCCGGCTGTTGAAAAAATGATTCAGATGGTGCTGGACAGAATCACTGCGTGAAAATTCCAAGATCCAAGTCTCAAATTCCAAGATCCAAGATCCAAGATCCAAGATCCAACATCCAAGATCTAACATCCAACATCTAACATCCAACATCCAACACCCAACACCCAACATCCATGAACGAAAAGGACGAAAGTGAACTTAATGCTTTGGTCAGCCTGATTGATGAGCCGAGCGAGGAGATATTTGAAGGAATAGCTTTGAAAATTCTTTCGTTTGGAACTGCTGCCATTCCTGTTCTGCTTGAGAAAAGTGAGAACACTTTTGATTCGATGGTTCTTCAACGCCTGCAGGAAATAAATTATGAGATACAGTTTGCTGCACTCTGCGCCGATCTTGAAGGAAAGAAGGACCTGGACGATTATGAAATGATTGAGATGTGTATCCGCCTTGCCCGCCTGGAACATTACAAAGTGAAGGAAGATGACATCAGGACACAGATCGAGATCATCCTTCGTGACATCTGGATTCAATTGAATGACCAGCAACCGGACCCTGAAAAGATCACTTTTATCAACCATGTGATTTATGATACGAACGGTTTTACGGGGAACACTGAAAGTTTTTATGATCTGAAAAGCGCCTACCTGAATACACTTCTCGAAACCCACAAGGGAAATGCTGTGTCGCTTGGGATTTTGTATATCATCATCGCTCGCCAATTGCATTTACCGGTTTACGGTGTTGACCTGCCCGGTCAGTTTATTCTTGCATTTATGGACGAAACTGAAGAAGGGGAGGGGCAGCCACAGGTAAATGACGTGAGGTTTTATATCAACCCGTTTTATAAGGGAGCAATATTTTCGAGGAAAGAAGTGGAGAGATACCTGATGGACATTAAAGTTGAGCCTCAGGAAAAATATTTTTTACCATGTTCAAACCTTGATATTATTTCCATTCACATCAGCGAACTGATAGCCATCTATAGCAAAATTGACCAAAAGCGTAAAGTGAAAGATCTGAAAAAGCTTCTTCAAATTGTGAATAAGTGATGATCTTAAAATAATGGGTGGTATTTATTGCAGTTCATTTTAATGAAATGAATAAAGATCAAAAAGGGTAATTGGCTATAGCCGCATTTCGAAAATGAGATTTTTTTTGTTTACAAAACGCTGTCAGGTTGAAAAAACGCTGACAGGTTTCTTTAATCCCGGATTACATGTTTATAGAGTTGGATTTTTCAGAGGTGGCGCGAATCTGATTTTTAATTCTCACAATTAAAAGAGAACTAAAGTTTCGGGAAAAATTCATCCCTGCTGTGTTTTTCCCATTGTTGAAAACTTTGATGTAAAATATATAAGGTGCAAATAATTTTTGTAATTTTGGAAAAAATTTACTTAGGATAGATTAAAGGATAATTTTCTTTTCAACACTAAGATCACTCAGAACACTCAGAAACACTAAGTAATTTCTTAGTGAAGCTTAGTGAACCTGGTGCCCTTAGTGGTAAATTTATCACGAAATCCTGCGTGTCGTATTAGTTTGTTGGCGGTGGGTTTTAAAAAACAATTACATGAAACAAATTATTGAATTTACTTCTTTCAAACGTGCACTGTGACACTTGCTTTTAACAGGATAATTTTCGGCCCTATTATAACGATATTAATAAAGGAAACAATTTTGCTTGTATTATCATCATTCGACAGGAGGTAACCGTTGACAATACTATTTTACAAGAACCTATTTTTAACCATTTTTATAAATACTTATTATGAAAAATAAACCATCAAGACCGACAATGATATTTTATCTGTCATTCGTTTTAGTTTTATTATTCATCCCAGGAAGAAATTTTTCGCAAAATAATTTATGTTCAACTGCTTTTCCTTTTTGCACCGGCAGCACTTATAGTTATCCTGCCGGAGTAAATTCGGGTACTGCTCAAGCAGGTCCAAGTTATAGTTGCCTTGGGTCGGAACCAAACCCTGCATGGTATTATTTGAAAATAGCAAATCCGGGAAACCTTGAAATTAAGATGGTGGGAGGAAACAGTACCAATGACGTTGATTTTTGTTGTTGGGGGCCATTTACACCCTCGCCAGCCTGCGATTCCCTTACCGGAGGTGTTGGTCTTGCCAGTCATCATGCGTCAGGACAAGGTGGTGGTTATCCAAGTGGGAACGTTGTTGATTGCAGCTATGATGTAAGCTCGGTAGAGTGGTGTTATATTCCAAATGCCTACACCGGCCAGTATTACTTATTAATGATTTCAAATTACTCTAATGTTCCTTGTAATATTTTCTTTTCACAGGTAATGGGACCGGGAAGTACGGATTGTTCAATGATTGCAACATTAATTGCCAATAATGGTCCCTTATGTGCAGGGCAGACACTGAACCTCACAGTTGGAAATCCTGTTAACGGTGCAACATATAGCTGGACCGGGCCTAACGGATTCACTTCAACTTTGATGAACCCTTCAATTCCAAATGCTACAAATGCAAATTCAGGAATTTATACAATGATAATGACAGTAAATGGACAAGCAGACCCTCCTGTTCAAACAATGGTTACTATATTTCCAACACCTGTGGTTACGCTTGTGAATAATGACTCATTGGTTTCCAATGTTCCTCTTGGTAATCAGTGGTATTATCGTGATTCCTTGGGAAACGTATTGCTTGTGGGTGATACATTGCAGTACTATATTGCATATACAACAGGATATTACTTCACAGTGGTGGCTGACACCAATGGTTGTATTTCGGACACTTCCAATATGATCTATGTGCAGATAGCAGGCATAAATGAGTATAATCCCCGGGACTTTAATATTTTTCCTAACCCTGCACAAAACAATCTGATTATTGAAACCGCTACCCCAAACAAAGTTGCAACACTTTCGATTTACAATATACAAGGTCAATTATTATCCAAGCAAGCACTCATTCAAACAAAAACATCTGTAGATATTTCAAATTTTGTAAAGGGCTTTTATTATGCGACATTTCAGACAGACAAGGGAATTGCGACAAGGAGATTCATAAAAGAATAATCGCACAAATGGATAAATCAGCAATTGCAAACCTGAAATGATTGCGATTTTAAATAGAATCAACCATGACAGAAGATCATTCAAATTCAGACCACGAAACAATCATTCCTGTTTCTAATCCTGATAGCAACAGAACATATTTTTTGACCGACCTCATGATCATCCAAACCGAAACGGGGTTGAAAACCATGAGCATTTCCAGGTGGTTAACTGAAGATCCTGTTTCATTCGATAAATTTAGGAGAGCTAAAAATGTCAGGGTTAATACAGATGTATTTGCTATCCTGATTTCAAAATTAAGAGCGTTCCATCCGCAATATTTTGCCGAGGCGTTGGGATTGAAAACAAGAATAAAATTTACAGGTTATGATTACCCTGTTCAGGCTCTTGTCCCTTATTCAAATAAACCTGTGGAATTTTATAAATGGTGGTACGCAAATCAGGATCTGATAAATATGACTCTCAAAGAAAAGATACTTTTATTCCAAAATGTGTTCAATGCAAAACCTGCTGTGCTGAAGAAGGAGCACAAACGAATAATAAATAAAAAATGATTGGAAATTAAGGATTTTGTTGGTGTTTCTCTGAAAGTTCGCTTTCTGTCTCTGACGTGTGCGTGTGAAAAGATTTTATAAATCGGATTAAAAATCCTTATAGTAGAACGACAGGGATTGCAAATCCCTGTCGGTGGAAACTCTAAAAGAACTGATAATGTTTGATAAATTAATAAATGCAATAAAAAGGGATGAAAAGAACCGGGCAAAGTTTCAGAAGGCATTCTTTGAAAAAGAAATTGCCTCTAAAACAGTTTTATTGCATGAGGGAGAAATTGCAAACAACATTTATTTCATAAAAAAAGGCTGTTTGCGTGAGTGGTTCAATAAAGATGGAAAAGACATTACTTTTCAATTCTTTTTTGAAGGACAGCCCGTTGCTTCTATTGACAGTTTGATGAATATCAAACCAAGTCTGTTTACAATTGAAAGCATAGAACCCTCGATTATTTTTTCAATTGCAAAAAATGACTTTACACAACTTTTTGAAGCCTACCCTGAATTTAAAGATATTTTTCATGATTTTATTTTCCAGCGTTTCAGGAATTATGGACAACTTTTTCTTTCACGGATAAAAGACACTCCACAAGAGCGGTATGAAGATTTAATCAAAAATCATTCTGAAATAATCAAACGGGTACCACAACATTATATTGCTTCCTATTTAGGAATAACTCCAATTTCACTTAGCCGAATAAGAAACAGAAAATAGGTCTCATTTCTTAACAATTGTTATCGTTTGGACGCTGACTTTTGAAGAATTTTGCTCACAAATTATTGGAATATGAGACAAGGATTCAACAAAAGAGAACATGCAGGTACAGCATTTGTTTTACTCGATACTAATAAATGTACAGCATGCTGGAAATGCCAGGAAATTTGTGCAAACAATGTAATCAGGAGAATAAATATTCCATGGCATAAACATGTTAAATTTGCAAATGTTAGTAATTGTACAGGCTGTCTGAAATGCGTTAAAGTCTGCTCCTCTGAGGCTATTTGTAAAGTAATCAAATGAAAAGAGGATCGTCAAATTGGGAAAGCATTTTTTATAGTTTGTTTATCAATTCCGGGTTACTTATTTTAGGATTATTGACAGTTTTTTCGGGATTACTCATCCAGGTAGAATATCATATTGGCCACCATGGGAAAATTGCTTTAAATAACCATGTTCTTGGAATAAGTTATAATGGTTGGTCGGATATTCATAAAATTTCAATTATCATCCTCTCGATATTAATGATTTTCCATATTTCTCTGCATTGGAAATGGTATAAAGTAGTCATCAGGAAAAAGCTCGTGGCTAAAAACAGACAAGTTTTGACCTTATCGGTTGTTTTTATCCTGGTTGCTATCACCGGATTGATACCCTGGTTTATTGATTTAATGAAAGGCGATTTAATGCTGCGAAAGACTTTCATTGAGATACATGATAAGCTTGCAATAATTCTTTCAGTATATCTTATTCTTCATGTTATCAAAAGACTGAAATGGTTTATTACTACTTTTAATAAACTGGTAAGTACACACAACTCATAACAAAGTGTTTGAAATCATGGGTGGAGTTCTTCTGAAAGTTCGCGCTCTGTCTGACGAGTGCGTATGAAAAGATTTTATAAATCGGATTAAAAATCCTTATAGTAGAACGACAGGGATTGCAAATCCCTGTCGGCGGAATCCCTGTCGGCGGATCGGCGGAATTTTTCATCTCCTGTAACGCTTAAGTTTTGATGCCGTTGTCAAAACCGGATTATATTTTGCACATTCCATATTCAACTCAATGGAGATTTTTTTAGCATATTCAGTTGCAAGTTCCGCATTCTTAAACCTTTTTAATAAAAGCTTTTCCCTGTGAAGTTTGTCGAGCATGAAAACATCGTAAAACTTCTCACTGTCAGAAGTGGTAACATTTGCTCTGCTATGAACTTCATAGACTTCTCTGTTGCACAAAACGGTAAGGAATGAAAATCTGTCAAGCTGCATCCATTTGCCGCTTTTGATGCCGAAGTAAAAAGTATATTCTCTGTATTTTTTCTCGGTTACATCAATCTCAATTCCTGAATAAGAAAAACAAATAAATGCTCCTAAAATAATCAATATCATTCCTGCTATCCAGATGCTAATAACGGAAATGATACCGAACACCAGAAAAACATATCCTGCAAAGACCAGGGCAGGTGGGAAAATTGTTCCATGACTATTTTTAATTTTTTGGATCATAATTTGAGGGTTAAATGTTTGATTTTTTATTGTAGCATATGTTTGAATCGTTCGAAAATTAATTAATGAGTGCTATCAGAGCCTTTTAAAAAATTGTAATTCTCTCAGTATTTTTTCCCAAAAATAATCAAATGCTTCTTCTTCTTTATCAAATGTTTTTTGCTGAAGACGATTGCCTTTTTCATCAAAATAAAAATATTCCCATTTGTAATAATTCTTGTAAAGAATAATTGCATCTGATTTTAAACCATTATCTAATGAATACCAGCGTTCAGGAACATTATGATCATGTAATCTCTTTTTTAATTCATCTAAAGTCATTATGGTAAAGTTGTTATTAAAAAATAAATATCAGGAATTTACTACATTGGTGCTAATCCGTAAGTTCGCGTTCTGTTTCCTCATGAGTTAGTATGAAAAATCTTGATAACCTGTCTTCTAATATTTATTAAAAAATTCTTATTTGTAAGCTTCTTAAAACGTGCGTTTGTGTCAGGGAGAGCTTTTTGAGTCTTTAAAATATAACGCTGTTGGAATGCTAATATTATGTCAAATGAACAAAACAAAATGAAAAGATATATCATTGGCGAAAAACAGATTAAGTACCTGGAATTGTCAAAAGTATGCAGGAATGCAACTGTTAATAGATAAATAACAACAACTTGAAAGGAAATAATCGTTAAGAGAGATAGTCTTTTTTTTAATAAGAAAATGATGGCATAAATCAAACACAAAATAAATAACACTCTCAATGGAAAAGTCAGAAAATTATAGAATATTTCTGTCACATTGGACCCTTTTATTGTAACAGTTTCTTCAGGATGGTAATTATAATTGCTTTTTAAATAATCCACCAGACCTGTTTCAGATCCATAACTCTGATGACCATCAAACAAACAATAGAATTTGGTAAAATCACCCTTATCCCCAAATAACACATTTATAACTTGTCTGCAAGTTTTTTGAAATACTTCGTAAGGGTACTTTGTTAATATTATTTTGAACCACGTTTTATAATACGAATTGTATTTATCCTGTGACTCCTTGTTTAGTGATACAATGTTAGTCTCTGTAAACCTGTACTGACCATCTTTAAATGGTATTTCAGGATGATTATGAAGGGTGGTCGTGAGGATATATTGATTCAGCTTCATGTTTGTCAAATCCCACATGATTTTATCAATATTGAATTTTAAAATTGGGAAATTCTTCTTGTCTTGTTCATCATTCAAGGTTAATAATAAATCTTTTTTAAGATAATTATTGTCATAATCGTCGTTAGCTGTAATTCCATTATTAATAGCTTTAAGTATCAATGGGCTGTTGCTGAAAATAAACTGACGCATTGAAAAAACAGAAGTAGTCCTGTCGTATTTATTAATAAGATAATACTCAGGGTAAAAACAAATGAAAGCAACCAGCAATGTACCAATAATTGTTAGAAATCTCTTTTGAATAGATTTTGAATGCACAACTTCATTGATGATTAAAATAATTATCACCGCCAGAAAAGCTGCAAGACATCTTGGATGCATCAAAGCAAAAAACAATAGTAGAAAAATTGCAGCATAAAAATGTACATTATGATACTTGCTTTTAATATTGTACCACGATAAGGCAATTGCAAATAAGGACAATATTATTGAAGGCATTAATATTCCTTCTGGCCTAAGCATTTTTTCAAATTCAATAATATTACTATCCCAACAAATCAAAGCAATAAATAAAAAGGTCAAGAAAACAGATGTTATTTTTAATTTATCTTTTTGAAAACGGTTAAGCCAATAATGTTCGATAATGTATATTAAAAGACCAATGGATAAAATACCTAATACATGTTGAATTAATGCAATGGAATTTATGTTTTTGAAAAAATATAAAATAACAGTTAAGAACAATGGGTATGGGTAGCTTCTTGAATAAAGGTGATATAAATCGCCATTAATTAATAATTTTAATGCAGGAGTTAAATAGCCTGTTGAGTCAGGGTCAAGTCCCGTTTTTAATGTAGTTGAAAATCTTAAAATTACTCCTATTAATAAAATAGCCGCATAGCTTATAAACCTTAATTTATTATCGATACAAAGAATTTTGATTAATGGAGAATGTATTTCTGTAATTTTACTTCTACCGGTGGTTTTGCCGACCTTTGATTTATTAATTGGCGCTGATTTTTTTAAATTTTTCTTTTTTGCATTCATGCTGTTATTATTAGTTTATTTCTAATTACAGTTCAACTTAGGCTTCTACTCAAAGATTTTAAAATCGATCTGGTAATAAATATAAATACATTAATTTCGTTGTTCTGGTGATAATGGTTTCCGAAATTTTCATCAAATATATGAAATTAGGCTTTTACTATTTTAATAAAATAACATCTATTGCAATTAAAAATAATCCATGAAATTATTATTAAACTGATTAATAATCCATATAGTAAAGCGACAGGGATTACAAATCCCTGTCGGCGGATCGGCGGATAATTATGCTTACGTACCCGTCCCATGAGCTGCACAGATAGTCATCTGTATGTGGCTTTTCGCACGAGCTTTGCAGCTCACCGCACGAGCTACACAGCTCATACCACGAGCTGCATAGCTCGTTCCTCGAGCTGCATAGCTCCTTCCATGAGCTGCATAGCTCCTTCCACGAGCTGCATAGCTCCTTCCACGAGCTGCATAGCTCCTTCCATGAGCTGCATAGCTCCTTCCATGAGCTGCATAGCTCGTTCCACGAGCTGCATAGCTCGTTCCACGAGCTACGCAGCTCACGAGAAGAGGAGTGATGCTAAATTGCTGATAATTAAACTTAAATTTAAAAATTATGCCTGTCAGTTCGGATTTGCAGCACGTCATTGTCCCTTTTTTGATTGAGAAGATATTCCCTATGTCACCTGCATTCCCGTGTTCTGATACGGCAGCTTTATTTTAAACTCACTTCCTTTTCCCACATCGCTGACAACCCTGATATTTCCTCCGTGTTTTTCAATAAATTCCTTGCAAAGCACCAGCCCCAGTCCTGAACCTTTCTCGTCGGCGGTGCCATAGGTTGATACATTGCTGTCGAGACGGAAAAGCTTGTTTTTGTTTTCATCGCTGATGCCAATTCCATTGTCATTTACGGAAATTTCAACAGAGCTATGGTTTGGAGTGGCGGTAATTTCAATTGTACCTTCGGGCCTGGTAAATTTAATGGCATTTGAAACCAGGTTTTGCAGTATGGTCTTCAGCATGTTCTGGTCGGCATAGACATCAATGTCAACGGAAGGAGCGATGTTTAGTGAGATGTTTTTTATGCGTGCCGGATAACTCAACACGGCAACAACTTCCTCAACAATACCTTTCAGGTTAATGGTTTCAGGCTTGAAATCAATTTGTCCTGTTTGGGTTTTGGCCCATGCAAGCAGGTTTTCAAGCAAAGTGAAAGTCTGTTTGGCAGCAGAGTGTATATCGCTGATATAATCTTCAGCCGTAGCAGGATCCACATTTTTGATGTTGCCGATCAGCAGTTCAGTCAATCCCAAAATGCCGACAAAAGGGCTTCTCAGATCATGGGCAATGATTGAAAAGAGTTTATCTTTGGTACTGTTGAGGTCAACCAGTTTTTGATTCAATTCTCTCAATGACTCTTCGGCTTCGGAAAGCTGATCATTCTGATCTTTGAGAAATTCGAAGGTGGACATGAAGAAATTAACGGTCTTGTTGCGCTCGTCCACATAATCCAAAAGCTTATTGAATTCGGAAATAAAAAACTTGTTGCCCGGAAACTCTGCAAATCCCTTTACCGGGTTATTGATAAGCGATTCAACCTTGCGCAAAAGCACCTCATCTTTGTAAGGTTTGGTGATAAAAAATTCGGCTCCGGCTTTCAACGCATTCAGCAAACTGTTGGATTCGGTAAATGAAGTAAGCAACAACACAGGCAGTCGCTTCAGATCCGGATTTGCCTTGATGGCATGGCACAATTCGTAGCCATTCATTTCGGGCATCATAATGTCGCTGATAATTAAATGGAACTTGTGGTTCAAAGCTTCTTCATAAGCCTGCTTTCCGTTAGACGCTACAATAACAGGATATCCTGCCGATGTTAATAAATGTTCGAGCGTGGCAGCCTGTGTAGGACTGTCTTCTGCGATTAAAATCATTTTGTCTGTTTTGTCCATGATCAAATTTTTTAATTAAATAATCGAATTAATAAATTCCGAAATTTCCGTTGGGGGTAACACATATTTTACTGCCTGTGCATTGATCGCCTCTTTGGGCATACCATATACCACACAGCTTTTTTCGTCCTGCGCAATGGTGACGGCGCCTTTGTCGTACAACAGTTTCATGCCGCATGCGCCATCACTTCCCATACCCGAAAGAATTATCGCAACAGCCGAACCGCCATAAACTCTTGAAACAGATTGGAAGAGAAAATCTATTGAGGGGCAAATATGCTGGTTGGCTTTTGCTTTTGAAAGTGTGATCTGACCTTTGGCATTCACCCCCATATTAAAATTTGTAGGGGCAAGATACACATGACCTTTAACCGGTCGTTCTTCGTGCATTGCAATGGAAACAGGTAAGCCGCTGGAATGTGAAAGCCAGTCAGCAAAACCCTGCTCAAATCCGGGCGACATGTGTTGGGTGATAAGCACGGGGAACGGAATATTTTTTGAGATCCCTGAAAGAATTTCAAGTATCACCGAAGGTCCGCCTGTAGAAGCGCCGATTGCAAGCAGGCTGACATGATTGGCAGGGATAACGAAATCGTTTTTTTTAGCAACAGCTTCGGTATGCGTTTCTGTTGGCCCTTCTTTTTTGGCCCAGCGTCGCACAAGCTTCACCTCCGACATAAGTTTGATAGTCTGAATAAGCTCTTTGGCGCCTTTTTCAAAATCGGGATGATCAATGCTTACAGGTCGCGCCACACATGCCAGAGCGCCTGCTTCAATGGATTTATAAGCAATAGAAACCTCGGTGATGTTCATGCTTTGGCTCACAAGAACAATGGGGGTGGGAAAGGTCTCCATAATTTTCCTCGTAGTCTCAAACCCATCCATCACAGGCATGTGAATGTCCATGGAAATTACGTTGGGTTTGTTTCGTTTGACCAGTTCAAGGGCTTCAATTCCACTTCGGGCAATGCCCACTACCCTGATGTCGGGATCGAGTGAAAAAATATAATTCAGAAATGTTCTTGCTACGGCTGAGTCATCAACTATCAGCAGGTTAATCATAAAAGTCTTTTTAAATAATTTTCTTAATAATATCGAGTAAGTTGCTTTGGTCAAAGCTTCGTTTCACCACATAAGCGTTTGCGCCGACGTCTATACCACGCTCCCTGTCCTCTTTTGATTCGAGGGCTGTAACCAGGATAACGGGCAGATCAGAGAATCTTTTATCGCCTCTCACTTTTTCAGTAAGTGTAAAACCACTCATGCGCGGCATGTCAACATCTGAAACAACCAGGTCGTAACCACCCGATGCCAGTTGTTCGTAAGCATCCAGACCATCAATGGCAGTTGTTACATTGTAGCCTGCCGATTCGAGAATATTTTTCAACATCATTCGCGATGTGATGGAATCTTCGGCAACCATGATGTTTATTCTCTTTTTTGATGTGCTCATTACTTCCTGCGGGTTAAATAAATTATGAATGGTGAATGAAGTGTTTTCCGAGAAATTTAAAATGTCAGGAACATTCAAAACCGGCACAATTTTGCCGTTTCCAAGTATAGTGGCTCCCAAAATATTCCTGACAACTTTTAACTGACTTCCCAGTTTTTTAACCAATACTTCCTGCTCCCCGACAATTTTATCAATCAAAAAAGCTATCCTTCTGCCTGCTGTTTTGAGAACAACAACAGAAAGTTTGTCATCATTGTTGGCATTTGAGGTGTTATTTTCAATACCCAGAATTTGAGCAAGAGGCATCAATGAAACAGCTTTGCCTTCAACATCAATTGCCTGACGGTTTTCGAGCGAAACAACTTGTTCTTTAGGTATAGCCAGAACCCTCTCGACATAAATGGTTGGCAACAGGTAATTCTGACCGGCAATGATAACTTCAACACCATGAAAAGAAGCAAGGTTGAAAGGAAGCTGTATCTTAAAGGTAGTGCCTTTATCTTTTTCAGTTGAAAGCGAAATAGTACCACCCAATCCTTCGGTTTTTTCACGGACAATGGCAAGCCCTAATCCCCTGCCTGAAATAGCAGTAATATCCTGTTTGGTGGAAATACCTGAATAAAAAATAAAAGGAAGCAGTTCTTTTTCGGTGTATTCATCAACGTTAATATCAGCGTCGCTGATTTTGTTTCTTACAGTGTTGCGTAGTTTTTCAATGTCAATTCCTGAACCATCGTCTGAAATTAGAACTTCGGCAGTAGAGCTATCAATCTGGGAAATGCTGATCTTAATTTTTGCCTGTGCAGGTTTGCCTTTTTTCAATCTTATGGCAGGGGTTTCAATGCCATGGTCAATGCAATTACGTACGAGATGGATGAGAGGATATTTCAGTTCATCCAATATTCTTCTGTCTGTTTCAATATTATCACCCTCAATTACCAGTTCAACCTGTTTTTCCTGGTGCCGTGACAGATCTCTTACTATCATTGGAAATGACTGCAGCAATAGTGAAAAAGGCATCATCATCACTTTTTTCATATCCTGTGTAAGTCCTTCGATCTGGCTTTCTATGGCACGATAGTTATGCTCTGCTTTGTCACTGATAAGTTTTACTTTGTGGGCGAGGGTTTTGATCAGTGTTTCGGACTGTTCATGGATATCAAAAATAGTTGAAACCTGGGGAATATAAACATTGGCGCTATCGCTGTTCGATTTTTTGATAGCGCTTCGCACCGATCTGATATTGACTTTATTCTTTAGTAAAATTTTTCTGATAGCTTCGAAATCGTCTAATATTTTTTTCACTTCAATGCCCTGATCTTTTTCCATCAGTTTTATAGAACGTAGTTCCTCCACCTGCTGCATGAGCAAATCGAGAGTTACGATTGAAATACGGACTGTAGAATCTGTAGAAGTATATTTTTCGTTCTCTGATTCTTCGCTATTTTCAACAGGTAAATCTTCTGCAACATCTTTTTCTAAAAATTCACCTCTTGCAGCCTGTTCAAGCCGGACAGACAATTTCAACGCTCTTGCCGACATCTCACTTTGCAGGTAGTGTTTTTCAGGATTCATCAAATCCTTAATGCAATCAACACATTTAATAATTTCATCAAGGATGACGTCAGTTATTTGTAACTGTTTGCTTTTAAGTCGTGAAAAGACACTTTCGGCAGCCTGGCAAATTTTTTCAACACTGCTAAGGTTTACACTGCGTGCAGCTCCTTTCAAACTATGGAATTCACGAAAAGTAGCCTCTATCAAACCCTCTTGCTTTTCAGGCAACTCTTCTTTTTCGAGTTCAAAAAGGGCATGAGAAATGTTTCCCAACCGCTCTTCCGCTTCTATCCTAAACGTTTCGAGCAGCATCTTTAAAAATTTTTCATCTTGCTGTTTCACGGTCAATAGTCATTTGTCAATAGTCAATGGTCAATAGTCAGTAGTCATTAGTCAATAGTCAGTAGTCATTAGTCAATTGTCAAAAGTCAAAAGTCAGTAGTCATTAACCAATGACCAATGACTAATGACCAATGACCAATGACTGATTACACTTTATACTGTTCAATCAATTGTTTCAGTTTTATACCCATTTCATTCAAATTGCGTGCAGCCATCTCAACCTGTTTGGTGCTCGACAAACTCTGAATACTTGCCTGTTTGATATTCTCCATAGCCTGTGCCACCTGGTTCATACCGACAATTTGTTGCTGAGTGGTTGCCAGGATCTGTGTTGCTGCCTGTGATGTTTCGGATATGGACGACATCACATTGCTTATTGATTCTCCAGTTTCCTTGGATTGTTTAACACCCGATTCCACGGCTTTGCTTCCCTGCTCGGTTGCCATCACTGCTGCGCTGATGGATTTCTGCACATCATTCAATATTACTCTAACCTGTGCAGTGGCCTGTTTTGATTGCTCTGCAAGGCTTTTCACTTCCTGTGCCACCACAGCAAAACCTTTACCCTGTTCTCCTGCTTTTGCCGCTTCAATGGCTGCATTCACAGCAAGCAAATTCGACTGTTCGGCCAGGTCATTCACTGTTGCTGCTATTTCACCTATTGACTGACTTTGTTCACTGAGCCTGACAATGGTTTCGGCCACCAGTTCCATTTGTTCATGAATACGGTTCATAATGATCATGGTTTCCTCCACTGATTTTTTCCCGCCAACAGAGATCTGTGATGCATTATTGGCAGTGTCGGAAACCATTTTTGCTTTTTGGGTAGCTAACTGTGAAGTTTGTTTCACTTCTTCCACCGTGGTCGTGGTTTCGGTGATAGCGGATGAAGTTTCGCTTGCACCCGATGCCAGTTGAGCTGTGGATGCAAGAATTTCGCTTGCTGAAGTGTTGAGCAGATTAACGGCTTCTTTGGTATCTATAGTGATCTTCCTCAGATTTTCTTCCATCTGTCGCAATGGTTTCGTCAACATGCCTGTATCATTTTCATGCTTTTCATTATTCATCTTTATTGACAGATCGCCTGATGCCATACGGTTGGCTGAAACTGACATATCTTTAAAGCCATCCACCATTTTTTGAAAGGTTCTCATCAAAATACCGATCTCATCTTTTCTGTCAACACTTTCAACAGCTACATTGAAATCTCCTTCTGAAACCTTTTCTGTGAGAACTGTAATTTTAGTCAAAGGAATTCCAATCAGCGTAATAATTGACCATAAAATGGCTATAATATCTATCAGGTCTAAAGAACCTAAACCCACTGCAATGAAGTATAGTTTTGTAATTTGTTTTTGGTTCGATTGATAAATTGAATCATTTTTGCCTTTTGCCCGATTAGCGACAACAAAAATATCGTTTATAAGCTTCTCAAAAGAGTTTTTATGAATCTCATCTCCCATTAATTTAGCATCTTCAAGTTTGCCAGTATTTATCAATTTTATTTCCTCATCAGTTTGCTTTGTATAAATGAGCCAGTTTGTTTCAAATCTTTTCAACAAACGGGTTCCGGCAGTGTCTTCTGAATTCAATTTCAACGACCCGGTTAAAAGTGTATTTATATTGGCTTCTTCATCATCAATTTTTTTTAGTAATTTCTGAATGGCGGCGACATCATTCGATCCCATCATCTCATGTATGTTTTCAAGATTGCGGTGCAACCCTGATTCTATCTTATACATATTTTCAAGATCAACAACATTAACATTATTCATTGTTTTTTGAGAATCGGATATTTCAGATATTGTCACAAGTGCCAGACCGATTGTAATTACAGCTAATACAAATAATATTCCTAATGAGAGGAACATTTTTGAGCGGATTTTCATGTTAATATACCATTTCATAGACTTTGATTTTTAAGTTGTTATTAAGTTAATTTTCATTTCTTACATTTACTACCAGATCTTTATCTGTAAGGAGTTTTGCCCCGTCAAGGATGATCACTTTCTCAGGTGAAATGCCCAGCAGATATTTGGCCCTTACCCCGGTCAGTGTTGGCAACTGCCTTTGTAAACTGTTTACATTTACCTTTTTCATCCCAAGAATAAAATCTGCAAGCAAGCCAAACTCCATATCTTTATTCCTGATGATGATGATCTTGTTCATTTCAGATATTCCTGTGGCAGGAAGTTCAAACAGTTTCTTCATGTCAATCACTGAAAGTATTTGCCCGCGCACATTCGTTATACCCATAACAAAAGCCGGTGTCCCCGGAATAGGTACTATTTCTTTCAAGGTATAGATCTCGCGTATCCATTCGGATTCAATTCCGTAATTTTCATACGCCATGGTGAATTCTATGATCTCAATCAATTCAACATCTGATTCTGATTTGGGAGGCTTGGCAAGTTGTTCTGCTCGTTTTTTCAGAATACGCAGATTGTTTTCATCATCGTTATTGACCTTAAAGGAGTCGGGATATGCAGGATCATTCGTTTTATGAAGATCATCCATACTCCGGCTTAAGTCGTGTGTTTTCAAATTTTCTTTTTTCCCTTTTAGCATCGCGATAATTAATTATGGTTTACATCTAAAATATTTTTTTCAAGCCTTGTGATCATTTATTGTTGGTTGCTTAACGCCTCATCTAGCATCTTTTCTTCTTCAAGTGACAGAAATTTATCAATATCGTTGATCAGTATCACACCTTTTTCAATAGCAATAATACCCTTTACAAAAGGCATTTCGGGCAATACAGTTTTTTCGTTTTCAATGTCGCCGGGTTCACATTCCATCACTTCGCCTACACTATCGGCAATAAGTGCAACTTTTCGTGTTGCACTGTTGGCAATGATAAACCGGTGATCGGGATGCAGTTTTACCGGTGGCAGGCGGAAACATTTTCTCAGGTCAATCACCGGAATTACAGTACCCTCAATATTGATGATACCCGTCACTATTTCCGGGGCACGGGGTATAGGTGTAATATAAACAGCGTGTATAACCCGCTTAACTGCTTCAAGAGGCAGCGCATACGAATCACCGTTTATTTTAAAGATTACAATGCGTAAGTTTTGTTCCACAAGCCTGTTATTAGAAATTGATGTAAAATGAAAACAAAAGTATAGAAAAAAATTATACTGATCTCAAATCTTAAATCAGAAATAACTACACTTTATACTTTTCAATCAATTGCTTTAGTTTTATGCCCATATCGTTCAATGTATGTGCAGCCATCTCAACCTGTTTGGTGCTCGACAAACTTTGAATACTTGCCTGATTGATATTCTCCATTGCCTGTGCCACCTGGTTCATCCCGACAATTTGTTGCTGGGTTGTTGCCAGAATCTGTATGGCAGCCTGTGATGTTTCTGAAATAGACGACATCACATTATTGATTGCCTCACCTGTTTCTTTCGATTGTTTAACACCCGATTCCACGGCTTTGCTTCCCTGTTCGGTTGCCATTACCGCTGCACTGATTGATTTCTGAACGTCATTTAATATTAATCTCACCTGAGTTGTAGCCTGTTTTGATTGCTCAGCAAGGCTTTTCACTTCCTGTGCCACCACGGCAAAGCCTTTTCCCTGTTCACCTGCTTTTGCCGCTTCTATGGCTGCATTCACTGCTAGCAGATTCGACTGTTCAGCCAGATCATTCACTGTCGCTGCTATTTCACCTATTGACTGGCTCTGCTCGCTCAGCCTGACAATGGTTTCGGCAACTAGTTCCATTTGTTCATGAATATTGTTCATGATGATCATGGTTTCTTCTACTGATTTTTTTCCGCCAACAGAGATCTGCGAAGCATTGCTGGCAGTGTCGGAAACCATTTTGGCTTTTTGTGTAGCAAGCTGTGAGGTTTGTTTCACTTCTTCCACTGTGGTAGTGGTCTCGGTTATAGCCGAAGAAGTTTCGGTGGCTCCCGATGCCAGTTGTGCTGTGGATGCAAGAATTTCGCTTGCAGAAGTGCTGAGAAGATTAACGGCATCTTTCGTATCCATTGTCATCCTCCTCAGATTTTCTGCCATTTTCTGAAAGGTTCTCATCAGTATGCCTATCTCATCTTTTCTGTCAACAGTTTCAACAGCTACATTGAATTCGCCATCTGCAACTTTTTCTGTGAGTGACGTGATTTTTTTCAATGGAACTGCAATTAAAGAAATAATTGCCCATAAAATGGCTATAATATCAAGCAGGTCTAAAGAACCTAAGCCCACTGCAATGTAGTACAATTGTGTAATTTGTTTTTGGTTCGATTGATATATTGAATCATTTTTACTTTTTATATGATTTGCAACTGCCAAAATTTCTGCTGTAAGATTCTCAAATAAATCTTTGTGAATTTCATCCCCCACTGATTTAGCTTCTGCTATTTTGCCCGTGTTTAATAATTTTATTTCCTCACCTGTCTGTTTTGTATAAACGAGCCAGTTGGTTTCAAACCTTTTTAATAAACGGGTTCCGGCAGTGTCATTTGTATTCAACTTCATTGATTCTGACAAAAGTGTATTTATGTTGGCTTCTTCATCATCAATCTTTTTTTGCAATTTTTGAAATGCAACAGCATCTTTTGAATCTGTCATCTCATGGATATATTCACGATTATCTTTCAGTCCTGATTCTATCTTATACATATTTTCAAGAGCAACAACATTAACCTCATTTATTGTTTTTTGAGAATCGGATATTTCAGATATTGTCAAAATTGCCAGACCGATCGTAATTACAGCTAATGCAAATAATATTCCTAATGAGAGGAACATTTTTGAGCGGATTTTCAAGTTAATAAACCATTTCATAGTGTTGAGTTTTAAATTAATATTAATAATTTCAAATTAGTTTTCGTTTCTTACATTTACTACCAGATCTTTATCTGTGAGAAGTTTTTCTCCATCAAGGATGATAATCTTATCAGAAGAAATGCCCAGCAGATATTTGGCCCGTACCCCTGTCAGTGTTGGCAATTGCCTTTGTAAACTGTTTACATTTACTTTTTTCATTCCAAGAATAAAATCGGCAAGCAAGCCAAACTCCATTTCTTTATTTCTGATGATGATGATCTTGTTCATTTCAGATATTCCAGTGGCAGGAAGTTCAAACAGTTTCTTCATGTCAATCACCGAGAGTATTTGCCCGCGTACATTGGTAATTCCCATAACAAAAGCCGGCGTCCCCGGAATTGGTACTATCTCTTTCAAAGTATAGATTTCGCGTATCCATTCGGATTCAATTCCGTAATTTTCATACGCCATGGTGAATTCTATGATCTCAATCAATTCAACATCCGATTCTGACCTTGGAGGCTTTGCAAGTTGTTCTGCCCGTTGTTTCAGAATACGCAGATTGTTTTCATCATCGTTATTGATATGATTGGAGCCTGGATTAGCATCAACAACCATTTTGTGAATGCCATCCATACTCCGTTTGAAGTTGCGTGTTTTCAAATTTTCCTTTTTTCCTTTAAGCATCGCGATCATTTATGATGGTTTACAGCTAAAATAATTTTTTTCAATCTTCCTGCAGTAATTCCTTCCGATGCGGTCAGAACATCATCGTCATCATATTTTTCCAGCAGCGAAAGACTGTTGTTGTAATACTTCTGCGCCTCTTTTTGCTTGCCAATGTTCTGTAGTATGCTGGCAATAGCAAAATGAGCCACCACCAGATCGTGGTCAAGAAACAAAACTTTGCGAAACGATTCGAGGGCTTCTGTCATTTTTCCGGCAGCTTGCAAAATTGTAGCATGATAGAAATGATATTCCACATTGGTCCTGTCGGTTTTCAAAGCCAGTTCGATCATGTTGTATGCTTCCAAAAGATTACCCTGATTTGCATAGGATTTTGCCAGTAGCATTGCTGCCGCAGCATTGCGGCCGTGATTTTTCGATACCAGTGTTTGTAGTTTTTCAATGGCTTTGCCATAATTGCCCTGCTCAAAATCTTCTGTCGCTTCCCGGTATAACTCTTTATCTCCGTCAACCGGTACCGCTTCTTTTTTTGCATGAACAATGCCTTCCGGAATTATTGTTTCTACATTGTCTTTTGCTTCTTCAATAAAATGAAAAACCGGAAGTTCATCAACTTTTGCTTCGTCTGTGTAAAAAGGAAAAGATTCGGCAACATTGCTGTCCGCGGCATGATATTTCTCCAGGTTTTTCCTGTAGAAAGTTTGTCCCGATATCATCACAGCATTCAGTTGCATGTCTCTGATGATATTGGTTTCAACGGAACTCAGCAGTAGCCAGCCTTCGTCGGTGATTGATTTATAAAAGCGGTTAATAATTTTTCGTGCTGTTTCGTTGCTGAAATACATCAGCACATTCCTGCAAAACAAAAAATCTATGCTGTGTGTACCCGTCAGCAGCGAGGGAAACGCATCTTCCACCAAATTCAGATACGAAAACTTCACCATATTGCGGATGGCAGGAATGATTTCAAATTCGTTATGACCATGTTTCTTAAAATATTTCTCCTGTATCCAGTCCGA
The DNA here is from genome assembly GCA_903889915.1 of uncultured Bacteroidota bacterium. Taxonomy (GTDB): domain Bacteria; phylum Bacteroidota; class Bacteroidia; order Bacteroidales; family CG2-30-32-10; genus CAISZK01. The sequence continues at coordinate 7,338 of CAISZK010000413.1, read as the reverse complement.
ATTTTCGCGAAACGACCACACTGAATAGATGCCTCTCTCAGCCTTTTTCAGAAATTTTGTATTCAGATCAGTGCCCAGAATTGAAATGGACCAGCGATGAATATCGGGAATGAGTTCCTTCAATAAAATCGCCACAGAATAAGCTTCTTCGCCTGTGCAGCATCCGGCGCTCCAAATGCGTATGGTTCGGATATTGTTTTCCCTTAGTTTAATTAACTCGGGAATCAACTGTTTTCTCAATATCTCGAAGCAATTCTTTTCACGAAAAAAATACGTTTCACCCACGGTGAGATGATGCGCCATGATCTCTATTTGTTCTTTGGAACACTTGCCCGAAGCTATCCATCGCACAAAACTCTTCACGTCGTTGTAGCCAAAATCTTTCGAAATGCTTCTCAGGTTTCGCTCCATATCATTCCAGCGTTCTTCCGGAAAAAACAAACCCGTTTCCAGCGCTATATAATCGCTGAATTCCTGCAGATAGTTATTTCCAAATCCTGTCAACATTTATTGGCGGTTGTTTAAAGCATCTTCAAGTATCTTTTCATCTTCAAGCGACAAAAATTTATCAATATCATTGATCAGTATCAGTCCATTTTCAAGAACGACAATGCCCTTTACAAAAGGCATTTCAGGCAATACTGTTTTTTCGTTTTCAATGTCACCGGGTTCACATTCCATCACCTCACCAACACTGTCAACCATCAGTGCAACTTTTCGCTTGGCGCTGTTGGCAATAATAAACCGGTGATCGGGGTGCAGTTTTACCAAAGGCAAACGGAAACATTTCCTCACATCAATCACGGGAATTACAGTACCCTCAATATTGATAATACCCGTCACTATTTCCGGGGCGCGTGGTATAGGCGTAACATAAACTGCATGTACAACCCGTTCAACTGCGTCAAGATGCAGCGCATACGAATCACCGTTTATTTTAAAATGTACTATGCGTTTGTTTTGTTCCACAGGCCTGAGATTGGAAATTCATTAAAAGTGAAAACAAAAGTAGGAAAAAAAAACCATTCAGATATCAATTTGCATGGTGATTGTTTTTATTTTTTTGTTGAATAAAAAAAATTGAATTTCCGCGATCACACCAGTTCAAAAACCCACTTAGTTTTTCCCGCCGGAACGGATTTAATTAATCCGTTCCGTTTTACTACAAGGATTTGTAATCCGACCAAAAGTCACCAACCCCATTGTTCCTTCTGATTTACATTTTTTATTTATCATTTATTATTTTACATTTCATACTCATGCCCGGATGGAGCGCGTTTCAAACGCGTTCCCATTCAGAACATCGGTTTCACATAGCCATTCAATCAAAAATCAAAAATCAAAAATCCCAGAAATTCATCCTCTCTTCACCTCTTAATCTTATTTTAATCCTGAGTTAATCCTGATTTAATCCTCACGTGAAAAAGTCACCATAGTTTTGCCCATCGAAAAGTGAAACTTTGTAATGATGACCCGAAGCATTCTATGATCTGCTTCAACACTTGATGTTTCTGTCACAGAAGAAAATTATTTTTTGCGTTTTCTTCAACTATGCAACAGCATTCAGATGAATATCCTTTTGTTAGTGCTCAGTTCATTTTTCTTTAAATAAATTTATTTATTTACTCAATCAAGCATGAGAAAAAGTTTACTTTTTATTGCAATTACAGCATTCGTGATAATGATCATAAATGCGGTTTCGTGCAAGCACGATCCCATTCCTCCCGTAATTCCGCCTAATATCCAAAATTCCAATGGTGGCAATGGATCAAATTCCGGCATTTGTTTTAGCGATCAGATACTACCGCTTATTCAGACTTATTGCGCCTATACCGGATGCCATGATGGAAATTCAGAAGCTATGAATTTAACCACTTATAGTAATATCATGCACGTTGTTCAGGCTGGTAATCCTAATGGCAGCACACTTTATAATGCTATTATTGGAGGAGGTGAGGAGCCTATGCCGCCAGGCAGCAAACCTCAGCTTTCAACAAACCAGGTAATTTTAATTTATACATGGATACAGCAGGGTGCGCAGAATACTGCCTGTGCATGCGATTCAACAATTACAACTTTTTCGGGAGCTGTTGGGCCAACCATTCAAAATCATTGTCAGGGTTGTCATTCAGGAAGCAATCCTGCAGGCAATCCTGCGCTGGATCTGTCTTCCTATAATAATATTGTGGCAGCAGTGAACTCACAGAATTTGTATGGCCGGGTAACCGGTACAAGTGGCGCCGTTATGCCTCCCGGAAATAAATTGTCAGATTGCAACCTGTCTCAAATTCATAACTGGATTTTGGGTGGAATGTTAAACAACTAATAAATTATGAAAAAAGTAAAATACCTCATCTTTCTTGGAATAACGGCGCTAATTGTGCAGGGTTGTTACAGGGACAACGAACAGGATCTGTACCGCTTCAGCAGTTCAATTTGCGACACTTCGAGTGTAACTTATAGCGGAACCATCAGTCAGATACTGTCAAGGAATTGTGTTGCCTGCCATAGCGGATCATCTGCCTATGGCAATCCTCAGGTTTTCCTTGATAACTATAATGGAGTGAAAACTGTCGTTGACAATGGCAAATTGTTCAATGCTGTTCAGTATATTTCTAAACCCATGCCTCCGGGAGGTCAGCTTGATTATTGCAGCATCGCTGATTTCAGGGTTTGGATAAAAGCCGGGGCACCTCAAAATTAATAAACAAATTAAAAGCAAAATTGTATGAAAAAATGGATGAAAATATCGTTGGCAATTGTTGCGGTTGCAATTATTTCCTCGTTGGCAGTGTATAAATTTTATATCAACAAACCTCATAAAGATATTGAGCACGCCACGCCTGATTTTACACTCAACTCAATGAAATTGTATAAAGAATATACAGCAAACAAAAAGCATTCGGATTCTTTGTACAACGGAAAAGTGATTGAACTTTCAGGAAAAGTTGATAAGATCGAAGTCACAGATTCAATGGTTATCGCTGTGTTTGTATTCTCAAAAGGCGATTTTGGTGACGAAGGCATCAGGTGTACTATGCTGCCAAAATTCAATGAAGACGCAAAAAAAATTATGCCGGGAACAACTGTCAATGTCAAAGGAGCCTGTTCCGGTTTCAATGATTCTGATGTGATCCTTGAAAAATGCTCCCTGATAAAAGATTAGTATTTACAATTAAATTTATAACAAGATGAAAAAATTATTTTTTTTAGCAATGCTCATCATGCTGGCTTCTGCTAATTTATTTGCACAAAAGTATATCACCAAAAATGGAAAGGTTTCTTTCTACTCTGATGGCGAAATTGAAAAGATACAGGCTACAAATGATCAAGTCAGCGCTGCCATTGACACTTCAACCGGCGACTTTGTCGTAAAAATATTGGTCAAATCATTCGAGTTTGAAAAAGCTTTGATGCAGGAACATTTCAACGATGATTATATGGAATCGGATAAATATCCCAACTCAACTTTCAAAGGAAAAATTACAAACCTGAGCGATGTCAATTTTAGCAAGGATGGTACTTACAATGCAAACATTCAGGGTAGCCTCACCATCCATGGAGTTACGAAGAGTGTGACCGAAAAGGGAACATTACAGATCAAGGATGGCAAAATAATCGGAACCTCAAAATTTGATGTTACACTGAGTGATTACAATGTGAAAATCCCAAGTGTTGTTTCTAAAAATATTGCCAAAACTGTACAGATAAATGTTGCATTTTCAATGGGCGCCGTAAAATCGTAACAAAATATTTTGTGTGCCTTTTTCTTATTGAAATGCAATTTTTGATTAAAAGATAAATCATGAACAGAAATTTCTTAATTCTTTTATTGTCTTTTTTCATTGCATCATCCGGCTATGGTCAGGACCTGATGAATATGCTTGGAAAGGATTCAACTTCATCCGAAGCCAGATCAATCGAGACTTTCAGATCGAATCATATCATACTCGGACAATCGGTTGAAACCATTGACAAAGGTAACCTCAATTTTATGATTTCACACCATTTCGACAAGCTCAGCAGTGGTAGTTATAATTTCTTCGGATTGGATATGTCAACCATTCGTTTCGGGTTGGATTATGGAATCTCCAACTGGTTGTCGGTGGGTATAGGAAGAAGCACTTATGAAAAAACTTTTGATGGCAATTTGAAATTTCGGTTGTTGCGACAGAAAAAAGGTGGCGTGCCTTTTTCAGTTACTTACTATGGAGGAATGGCCGTGAATTCCTTACAATGGGCAGTTCCGGGACGTAAAAATTATTTTACTTCGCGCCTTTCCTATGTCAACCAGTTACTGATATCTTCAAGGATAGGAACTGAATTGTCTCTGCAACTGATGCCAACTCATGTGCACAAAAACCTTGTAGCGTTAAAGATTGATCAGAATGACATTTTTGCCATGGGTGGAGGAATGAGTTGTAAAATTCTGAAACACCTTTCGGTAAATGCAGAATATTACTACCTGTTACCCGGGCAGGCCGCAAAGGAAGCAATCAATTCTTTATCATTAGGTATTGACATCGAAACCGGCGGACATATCTTTCAGCTTTTCCTGACCAATTCCCATCCTCTATTTGAAAGAGGATTTATCACCGAAACACAAGGTAAATGGAACAAAGGAGATATCTATTTCGGCTTTAATCTATCAAGAGCTTTCGCTATTGGGAAAAAATAAAAAATGACTTTTAGTTTCTAAAACGTGCGGGAACGGATTCGCGCCGGAACGGATTTAATTAATCCGTTCCGTTTTACTATAAGGATTTGTAATCCGAGCACCTTTATCCTTCAAAAAAAATTATGTCACCAACCTCATGAGTTATGTCACGGACCTCTCGAGTAATGTGACTATGACATCGTGTCATGTCACAGACCTCTCGAGTAATGTAACTATGACATCGCGTCATGTCACAGACCTCTCGAGCTATGTCACCGAGCTCTCGCGCCATATAAATTTCCTCATGAGCCATGTAATCATGTTAAAGTGTCTTGTTTTTCCACCCTCAATTGATGTCACCGCGCTCACGACTTATGTTTTCATGTCAAAGTAAAATGTTACCTTCACCTCCGTGCACGTCACAATTTTCCCGCTTAATGTAATTGTTACAAAATCCATTTCATCTGATAATTTTCAAAATAACATCTCAATAACTTAATGACCAATGACTATTGACCAATGACTATTGACCAATGACCAATGACCAATCACCTCCCTATCATAACCCTGTTCGTGATCATCCTGTCTTTGGTTTGAACTTTCACAACATAAATTCCCGTTACCGCATTTAGTTCAAGCCTGTTCAATCCCATGATGGATTTTTGAGTCATAGCCAATTTCCCAAGCATATCATAGATGCTGATTTCATCATCACTGGTTGTTGGGGTGTAAACATACACTGAATTTTCGAAAGAATAAATGTTTACCGGATCACTGACTGGCACGGTAGGATCACTCGTCAGCATGATCCCGAAATGCAGTTTGAAACGGCTTGTATCATTCACAGCAGATGATGAAAATGAGTAACTGTTTATTTGACGCAGATACTGAATGATGTGTTGTTGTTTGTCTTCAAGATAAACGTTCACATCCGGGTCAAAATCGCCCACGTTTGTCGCCCTGATGGTAAATGTATCGGCAACATTTGTAAGGAATCCGATAGGCACTATCCGCTCAGTCCCTGCCACCAGGTCGGGTTGTCCGTTGATTGCAACTTTCGTCTTGTTCGATGTCAGCGAGTACAACTGCGGATAAGCAACAATATCGGTGAACATCTTGTAGGAATCATAGTTTTCATAACTTGTGAGCGCATTCGGATAGAAAGTCACTGCCGATTCATCAATCATATTATCTCTTGAAATTTGAAAACGGAAAACATTTGCATGTGCTGTAGCTGTTTTATGGAACGACTGTGCTGACTGCAACCTTGTTTTGTTGGTCAGTTCAAAACCTCCCAGTGTATCGCCATAGGAAACCTTTACCCAGAATCCCTGCATGGCAGGAATAAATTGTGTTCCGCCGTTAACTCCTGTTCCGTCTCCCATCCAGTTCCACGTACCGTACGTGCCTTCTTCCCTGAACTGAATTGTTGGATCAAGATGGTTCATGGTTAATCCCGTTGCCGGAGCATTTTCACAACCCCAGTTTATCGGCGAAGGATAAGGATTGCAGACAAGGTTGTATCCTGCTTTGGCTCCCGGTGTGCGTGTCAGGTTTTCAATACCTATGTTTCCTGAATTAAGATTGCCTGTAAATTCTGCAGTCAGCGCACTTGGGCCGAACTCCTTGAAGGCATATCCCTGGAATGGTTTCAGCGTGTTGGTATCAGTCAAAGGGATATAGAAAGCTGAATCGGGATCAGGCTCGTAATAGTAAAATGCCCGTGTTCCAGTGCTGGGCACTGCTGAAAGTTCACCGAATGCATCGAACCCACTAATTGTTGTAAGTGGCGAACCAATATACCACCAGCGATCTGTTGTAAGATATTTCTCCACATGTGCAGTACCATTGCCAACAATACCGTTGTCAACAAATGTTGCTGTACCTGCGGAATCAGATAAGAGAACAAGACACTCCGGCGAATTCAGTGATGCAATTCCGTTTACCGTTAACGCTTTTCCCTGTTCAATAGTCACTACAGCGCCTGATTCAATGGTAAGATTACGGCATGAAGCGGGTGCCAGCGGACCGGAAGTAACATGTGGTGCATAAGGAGTTCCTGCCGGGATGATGGCATCTGTGGAATCTGTCGGATTTGTGTTGCACCAGTTGGTGGCATCAGTCCATTCAGAGCTTGTAATACCCGTCCAGAATGCGCGGACAGTAATTAATACCGGCGTTGTATATGCCGAATAAGTGGTATCTCCGTTATAAACTGAAACTGATCTTCTGCGATAATTGGTGTTTGCCGTCAATGAAGGTGGCTGATAACTGTTGGTTGTTTCTCCTGCAATAGTCGTAAAGGCGCCGCTTGCGTCTGTCTGCCATTGATACGAAATGATACCTAACCCGATTGCATCAGCGATGGATGTCAGCATGGACGGTGTATCACCATTGCAAATTGCCTGAGCAGTTCCGATTTCGCCGGCAGTCACTGCATTTATTACAAAGATGCTGTCAACATTGGTGCAGCCTGTCACCTGATCGGTCACGGTCACATAATATTTTGTTGAAGAAGGAATGGTGGCAATAGGGTTGGCAATTGTAGGGTCGCTCAATCCAATCGTTGGTGACCATGAATAAGAATAACCGGCAATGGGATTGCTTCCGATGTGGATAGCATCGCCCAGCGTAATGATGGTGTCATTACCCGCTTCGGTATAAGGCAGAGGATTTACAGT
>CAISZK010000412.1 GCA_903889915.1 uncultured Bacteroidota bacterium | reverse complement strand
GTATGTAACCAGGTAGTGTCTCCATTTCAATTGCAAAATTCTATACTTTTGCAATTCATTTGATGGCCTACTGTGATTTTTTTTTAACCATCAGTTGTTATTAGCATTTGAAAATTTAGAACCAGCCGAACAGTAACGAAAAAACTCAGAAACTTTATGATTGCCATTTTCCTGTTAGGAACAGTGAATATAATGGCACAGGTACCACAGGCTATGAATTACCAGGCAGTAGCCAGGAATGCTGGAGGCGCCCTGATTGCAAATCATCTTGTCGGTCTCAGACTGACCATTCTTGCAGGCTCAGCAACGGGAACAGTGGTCTATTCCGAAACACAGTCAGCCACTACCAATCAATTTGGATTATTTACTGTTTCATTAGGGACAGGTACAGTAGTAACAGGAACTTTTAGTTCTATCAACTGGAGTACCGGCCAGTATTGGTTAAAAGTTGAGTTTGATGCTACAGGTGGAACAAGCTATGTTGCTATGGGCACCAGTCAATTATTATCTGTTCCTTATGCTTTATATGCAGCCAATGCTGGAACATCAGGAACAACAGGAGCAACTGGTCCAACGGGTGCTGCAGGAACAACAGGAGCAACTGGTCCGACAGGAGCCGGAACAACAGGAGCTACTGGACCTACAGGAGCAACTGGTGCTACTGGTACAGGAATGGGACCCACAGGACCTACCGGACCTACAGGTTTGGCAGGAACAGCAGGTGTAACCGGACCTGCAGGTACTAACGGTGCAACTGGTGCAACCGGCCCAGCAGGAACGGGTAGCGTTAGTGGAACTGTAAATTATGTGGCTAAATTTACTACAGCAACTGCTGTTGGTAATTCTCTGATTTATGACAATGGGACTGATGTGTCTATAGGAACAAGCTCTCCGGTTGCATTATTCCAAGTTAACAGGAGTGATGCAATGAGCAATTGCGAGGCAGCAATTTCTCAGGCTGGTAGTGGTGTTTCTTCTCTAGGATTTTACAACTCTGTTCCAAACAAAATTTGGAGTATTGGCAATGACCAGGCAGATGGTAATAAATTTAAAATTGCTAATAATTGGAGTATTGGATCGAGCCCTTTAATGACGATAGATCAGGCAGGACACGTTGGCATTGGTACAACCTCTCCGCATGGTTATTCTTCATTGCAGGTAAGTACTCATAATTCTACAGCTGGTTATTTCAATTCTGATTCAATGTCCTCTAACTCACATATTATCCATGCAGAATATACCGGCGTCACTGGGTCAGCCGATGTCAGAGCAGTTTATGGGAAAGCGATCGTTTCTGATAATTGGGGCGTTGGTGGTGAATTTACGGGTGGTTTTAAAGGCGTATATGCCCATGTAGAACCCACAGGAGCTTTAAATTATTTTGGTGTTGATGCAGAGGTATCTGGTGGTAGCGGTAATAATTATTCACTCTATGGTTCAGCATCTGGAACCGGAACAAATTATGGTATATATGGTACTGCAGCTGGTGGAACCACAAATTATGCTGGGTATTTTGACCAGGGTAATGTAATAGTAAATGCTGGTAATTTAGGGATTGGAACTTTGACTCCCTCCTCTAAGTTGGATGTTGCCGGCACTGTTACTATCAGTGGAGCCAATACAAACGAACTGAATAGAACTCAAACAGGTACAGCTAATCTTGTTCCGATTGCTTATGGTAATGTATCTGCTGCCGGTGTGATTAATGCAACCGGGAGTACAACTAACTTTACTGTTACCCGTAATAGTGCAGGAAACTATAGCATAACAATTGCAGGAGAAAGTTTTTTCTATGCATATTACACAGCAATTGCCACATTACAAACCGGTCCAGGTTCTATTTTAACCGGGAGTGTTTCTAATAATCTAACAATTAATACTTATAATGCTGCTGGTGTTGCTACTGATGAAATGTTTACATTTGTAGTGTATAAACCTTAGAAATTTATTTTATTTTATTTTAAAAAAGCAGGAAAATTTTTCCTGCTTTTTTTATTCCAAATCTTTAGTATTCTAAATACAACGTTCATCTATTTGTATATTGCAATTGTTTAAAGAACATAAACTTTGTTAAGCTAATTTTGTTCCATTTACGGCTAAAAAAATCAAAATGGATATTACTGACATATCCAGTGATACACTGGATAACCTTATTAAACTTCGCCCTGTATCTTATCTCATGAAAATTGATGAATATCCTGAAATGAATTTTGCTAAAGGAAAACAAATGGGCTTTATTGCACAGGAGATGCAGGAGGTATTCCCTACCCTTGTAGAAAAAGGTGTTCATCCTGGAGCAAAGAAAGAGGATGCAAATATTGAATATCTTGGAGTGAATTATATCGGGCTTATACCGGTGCTTGTAAAAGGTATGCAGGAACAACAGACTGTTATCACCACACAGCAAACAACTATTATACTCAACAGACTGAAATTGATACGCAAAATACAAAGATAGAAGACTTGATAAAATCGAATGACGATTTAAAAGCCAGACTGGATAAACTGGAAAAACTGCTTGTGAAATAGCTAATAGCGCTAAAGGTCTCATCCCGAAACTTCGCATTGGCGTCAAGCCAAGGAATCATTTTTCCGGGAGAAAGTCCTGTAAGGACTGTATATTGGTAGAAAATCAAATGTGGGAAAACAAAAGTGCCGTAGGTACGACATCATTTTGAATAATATAAT
>CAISZK010000411.1 GCA_903889915.1 uncultured Bacteroidota bacterium | reverse complement strand
GTATGTAACCAGGTAGTGTCTCCATTTCAATTGCAAAATTCTATACTTTTGCAATTCATTTGATGGCCTACTGTGATTTTTTTTTAACCATCAGTTGTTATTAGCATTTGAAAATTTAGAACCAGCCGAACAGTAACGAAATTTGTATAATTGACTGCAAATGCCGTAACTCCGCCACCTGTGATGATCATCACGGAAGAGCCTAGAATTAAACTGCGGATCGTAGGTGAAGTGCTGCAAAAGGAAGCTGCAGTTACAGACTGGTTGTTAGTGTTCAGGCAGCCGAAGTTCATATTTAATGAAGATGTTGATGAAAATGCATCCAGCAATGTCCAGCTTCCTACACCATCGAAAGTAGTTTTATTTAGAAATATTTTGCCACATGATTTTATAAAATTATTTGAAGCAGCAGATTCAAAATTGATAGTGCCATAGTAGGCATAATTCATATTTGGTATCAGTGTTAGTGATCCGAATATTTTCAGATTGCTTATGGAAGGACCAATGAGTATTGGCGAATTCAAAGCTCCTGTCCAATCCATAGAATGACAAACTGCATTGTTCACATTGATATCTACCGTATCATTAGAAGTTGAAAATGACCCTGCATGAAAATAAACATCATCCAGTGCAGTCGGGATTTGTCCGGGAGCTACGTTGCCTCCCGAAGAAAGTGACCAGTTGTCAAGGTCGTTCCAGTTTCTGGTGCTTCCGCCACCTGTCCAGTAATAGTCTGTTGCATTTGCCATCAATGGTAATAAGAACAGAAGGAGAAATAAAATTCCCAACTGATGCAGATGCAGTTTTTGATGAATTTTTGTTTTCATTATTTAAGATTTTTAATATTGTTGGCTTCTTGTGCTTCACTAATACCATAATTGAAGGAAAAAGAAAAATGATTGTTTACTATTGATGTAAAAGAAATAAAGTTGGTAGTTGTTTCATTAAAATCAATGCGGCTTTTGATATCAAAGTCTTTCGTTATTACAGTGACTTCTGCATTAGTGAGCAAATGAGTTTGTCCGCAGAGTTTGAAAGGTGTGATAATAAAGAGGACAATCTTTACGACTATAAAGATTTTAAGTATTGGTTTGAACGATATGTCTTTTATGAAGAAATTCATATTATCTTTTCTTGTTTGATTATGTAAAAAACAGCCTAAAATTTGGTTGGTATTTTCCTGTTGTAAAACTATCATTACCAGCAAAAACGTTTCATCAGTAGAAATGCAGTTTTTGAAATTTTTTTTCAAAAAAGATTTCCGTACTTTTACCACTGATGGTATTGGTACTTTCACCAAAAGACAGTGTGGGAAAAACAAAGTATATATAAAGGTATAGCAGGTCGTCAGTATTTTTACAATTCAAGGCTTTTTGGAATTCGGGGAAAAAGAATGGATAATGCAGAAATTAAAAATCCCGGCATGTTGCTAAAACATGTCGGGATTTTTATCATCCTGCTTTTGTCAAACAGGGCAAAATAAAAAAACCCTCCGGTATTCCGAAGGGTTTTTGTTATAGAGTTGATGAATATTTTAATAATCCATTCCGCCCATTCCGCCCATACCGCCCGGCATTGGGGGCATAGCTGGAGTTTTTTCTTTGATTTCACAAATAACAGCTTCGGTTGTCAGGAACATGCCTGCAATAGATGCTGCATTTTCAAGTGCTACGCGGGTAACCTTGGTAGGATCAATAACACCGGAATCATACAGAAATTCATATCTGTCGGTTCTTGCATTGTAACCAAAATCATCTTTGCCACTCTTAACCCTTTGAATAACTATTGAACCTTCAATACCTGCATTTTCAGCAATCATTCTCAATGGTTCTTCAAGTGCTCTCTTTACAATTCTAACACCTGTCTTTTCGTCTTCGTTTTCGAATTTCACTTTGTTTAATGAACGAATAGCCCTGATATAAGCTACGCCTCCACCGGGAACAATACCTTCTTCAATAGCAGCGCGTGTTGCATGCAATGCATCATCAAAGCGGTCTTTCTTTTCTTTCATTTCAATTTCGGTTGCAGCGCCAACATAAAGAACAGCTACGCCACCTGATAATTTTGCAAGACGTTCCTGCAGTTTTTCTTTATCATAATCCGAAGTTGTTTTTTCAATCTGAGCCTTGATCTGGTTGATGCGTGCAGTAATATTTTCTTTCGAACCCTTACCGTTTACAATGGTGGTGTTGTCCTTATCAACAACAATTTTTTCTGCCTGTCCCAAATAAGTAAGGTCGGCATTTTCGAGTTTGTAGCCCTGTTCTTCAGAAATTACAACGCCGCCTGTAAGAACAGCAATATCCTGAAGCATTTCTTTTCTTCTGTCGCCAAAGCCAGGAGCTTTCACAGCGCATATTTTCAGAGATCCGCGGATTTTATTTACAACGAGAGTAGCCAAAGCTTCGCCTTCAACTTCTTCACAAATGATCATCATCGGGCGTCCTGTTTGAACAGTTTTCTCAAGGATTGGCAGAAAATCTTTCATTCCGGAGATCTTCTTTTCATAAATGAGGATATAAGGTTCTTCCATCACTGCTTCCATTTTTTCCGGATCAGTAACAAAATAAGCTGAACTGTAACCACGGTCGAACTGCATTCCTTCAACAACTTTTACTGTTGTTTCTGTACCTTTTGCTTCTTCAATTGTAATTACTCCTTCTTTTTTCACCTGGCGCATTGCATCTGCAATATGTTTTCCGATCACTGCATCATTATTTGCAGAAATGGTTGCTACCTGTTCAATTTTATTGAAGCTGTCCCCAACTTTTTGTGACTGAAATTTCAGATCATCAACAATAACTTCAACAGCCTTGTCAATTCCTCTTTTCAGATCCATCGGGTTAGCACCTGCAGTAACGTTTTTCAATCCTGTTGTAATGATAGCTTGTGCCAACACTGTAGCGGTGGTTGTTCCGTCGCCTGCCATATCAGCAGTTTTCGAAGCAACTTCCTTCACCAACTGTGCACCCATGTTTTCGATTGGGTCTTTCAGTTCAATTTCCTTAGCAACAGTAACACCGTCTTTGGTTATTGAAGGTGCGCCATATTTCTTTTCAAGAATAACATTTCTGCCTTTTGGTCCCAATGTTATTTTTACTGCATTTGCCATTGCATCAACACCTTTTTTCAGAGCGTCACGAGCTTCTACATTGTATTTAATTTCTTTTGCCATTTTACTTGGTTTTTTTGAATTGTTTTAAATTTATTTTTAAAGTAGTTAGAATAAAATATTGCTATTTAACGATAGCATAAATATCTGATTCTTTCATGATGAGGTAGGTATTACCGTCAAGGGTTATTTCCGTACCGGAATATTTTCCATAGAGAACATTATCGCCTGTTTTCACAGTCATTGGTTCATCTTTTTTACCGTTTCCTACGGCTACTACTACACCTTTTTGTGGTTTTTCTTTTGCGGTGTCAGGAATAATAATTCCACCTGCTGTTCTTTCTTCAGCTGCTGCCGGTTCTACGACTACTCTGTCAGCTAATGGTTTGATGTTAAGTTTTGACATGTTGATTTATTTTAAGGTTAAACAATAATAAATTTTTTTTCTTTGGCCGTGTGACTGTCATTAATTGTGCCAATCGCAGAATACTTGAATAAATAGGACAAAATTTCAGTAAATAGACAAACTGGCAAAAAAAATGTCAGAACAATATGACATTCTGACATTTTATTTATAGCTAAAATTCAGACGGAATTACTTCTTTGGAGGAGCCTGATAATCTGTTGCAGCTGGTGCATCCTGTGCTTTGGTTTGCATTTCTGAACTTTTTACTGCGGCGGTTCCGTTGCGCGGTATGACAAAAATGGAGACCATGCTTAAAACCAAAAGTGCAACAGCCAGTGTCCAGGTTGCTTTTTCCAAAAAGTCGGCTGTCTTTCTGACACCCATGATTTGATTTGATGAGCTGAAATTGGATGCAAGTCCGCCACCTTTTGAATTCTGCACAAGCACAACAAGGGTAAGCAGTACACACACGATCAGGATCAATACTGAAACAAAAATAAATGCTCCCATAACTATAACTATTTAAATGATTTCCTTTTTAATTTTTTCAATTTGGGTTGCAAAGAAACTACTTTTTTCCGGATATTTCAAACTTAATTTTTCATAAATGCTGATTGCCTTCTCATGATTGCCTTGTTTCCAGTATATTTCAGCCAAAATTTCCGACACAAATTCCTGTTCAAGTTCCGATGTGGTGGGCAAATCGTCCTCATCAACAATTTCTTCACCGTTCAGTAACGGAATTCTTGGCTGTTCTCTGATAAATTTATCAATCAGGTCGTCCTTGTCATTATTGGAAGGAGCATTGTCTGCCATTGCATCCTGAACGTCACCCGGCATTTCAATCGAATAAAACGGAATGGCAGGTTCAACAATGATGTCATGCAAAATGTCATGAAGAAAATCAAAGTATTTTTTCCTGTCATGAACATAAACAGCGCACTCCTTAATCACCCTATCTTTCTCAACCGTATCAAGGTTCTTATGATTCTTCGCCAGCAGCATCCTCAGTGTTGCACAATATGGATATTCACCGACCAGCTTCTTTAATTGATTTAAAGATGCCACATCAACCGCTTCAGGAAAATTACTAAATTTCAAAGTAAGAGTTTTTCTATTTTCTATTATCTATCTTCTATTTTCTCTCTTTTTTCCCTACCAATTCACCACCGCCTTATTAAAAATATCATCCACCAGTTGGTCATCAATATCTTTTATCAGCGACAATTCAACCGAAGCAAGGCTCAGGTTGCTATGATAATCTTCATAACGGCTAAAGGTCTGTTCGAAGTTCATTTTCTCATCAATTTTATTAGTAAATTTCACACTGATCGTAATGGTAAGCCGGTTCAGTGCTGCAGTTTCATTGCCTTGAATAGCCACAGGTGTTGTAGCATATCCTGTGATTGATCCCTCAATATTCAGGTCGCCGTCTTTGCTCACAAGTGTCAGTTTTGTCTGCGACGAAAATTTATCCCTCAGCGCTTCAGTCAGCGATTGGCTCAGCGTTGGCTGTACTATTGATGCAACATTCGGAAAATAAATGACCGATACAGTCTTTATTTTAGGATCAACATTACCTCCGGTAAATGAATAATTCAGTTTGCATCCGCCGAAAGCAAACAGGATCAGCAAGGGCAATATAAAAAGTTTCAACTTCTTCATTCCAGTTTGTAATCTTTGATCTTGCGGTACAATGTTCTTTCCGAGATCCCCAGTTCTTTTGCCGCAAACTTTCTTTTGCCTTTATATTTTGTTAGGGCTTTACGGATAAGGGTCTCTTCCTTCTTAGTCAGCGAAAGCGATTCTTCAATCACCTCCGTATCTTCAATCGGTTCGTTCAGGTGTTCATTGCTGTCAGAATGAATGGCAATTTTAGGCTCATTATTGTTGACAGTTTCAAATTTCTCATAGATCTTCTTCAGTTTCTGTTTGTCGCCTTTCCTGATTTCATCACCGGTACTGTTCTGGTCAATGATATCAAACACCAGCTTCTTAAGGTCATTCAGGTCCTTCTTCATGTCGAAAAGAAACTTGTACATAATGTCCCTTTCCGATATCTCCGCTGAACCCAGTTCGCCTTTAAACAGCACAGGCAATTCGCTGTTGTTTATTTGCGGAAGATATTTAGTCAGTGTTTCAGCATTCACTTCACGGCTGTTTTCAATAATTGAAATTTGTTCCGTAATATTTTTAAGCTGCCTCACATTGCCCGGCCAGCGGTAATTCTCAAGAATTTTCTGCGCCTCGCTATCCAGTTGCAGCGATGGCATTCGGTATTTTTCAGCAAAATCCGAAGCAAATTTTCTAAACAAAAGCACGATGTCTTCTTTCCTTTCCCTGAGTGGCGGAATATAGATCGGAACAGTGTTCAGGCGGTAATACAGATCTTCTCTGAAACGGTTATTCCTTATGGCGTCCGGTATGCTTACATTCGTTGCACCCACAACCCTCACATCAGTTTTTTGCGAAACCGACGAACCAACCTTCATAAACTCTCCGCTTTCCAGCACACGTAAAAGCTTCACCTGCGTAAACAATGGCAGATCGGCCACCTCATCCAGGAAGATAGTTCCTTTATTTACCACTTCAAAATATCCCTTGCGCGAATCATGAGCGCCCGTAAACGAACCCTTCTCATGACCGAACAATTCCGAATCTATCGTGCCTTCAGGGATAGCCCCGCAGTTCACTGCGATGTAAGGACCATGCTTGCGCGAACTCAGATGATGAATAATTTTCGGGAACACTTCCTTTCCTGTGCCGCTTTCACCATAGATCAGCACTGTAATTTCTGTTGGCGCCACCTGCCGTGCCACATCAATGGCCCGGTCCAGCAATGGCGAGTTGCCAATTATTCCAAAACGTTGTTTGATAGCTTGTATTTCCATAGTTATTATAATGAAAAAGAGGAGTGCAAAGTTAATAAAATAAATTCAGCATGAATATGGATTTTGCTATCGGGAAAAGTTTCCTGTCAGTTCTGATCAAATCAGAAAGTCAATTTGTCGGGATCCTGTCTGGTGTCATAGATCCTCAGAATATCTGTTTGGGTTTTATTGTCACAATAATAAACGAGTTGTGTTTGGTAATTACACACTTTCTTATTTTCCTTTTTTTATAAACTTAAGGAAACTGTTTGGGATTTTTTGAAATTTGATTGAGAATATTTTCCATCAGATCAATAAAATTATTTACCTGTTATCGCGCGTTTCCCAATGCGTGATACCTTTGATTTTCCCAATTTTCATTCAGGTATTCAAGAATGTTTGCAAAATCATTTTCTGCAAGATGTGACCAGACTATTGGTTTAAGCATTCGAATATTTCTTGCGAAATTTGTCAATCACAATTTTTGATAAAACTTTTTTCCCGGCGTCAATTTCATCCATTGCATCAAAAAGTCCCTGTTTTTGATTTTCCGAAAGTTTATCCCATTCGGTTATGTCTTTTTCTCCATTGAAATAATTAATCAAAGCGCCGTAAAGATTCTCAAGTTTACTCTTTTCCAGTGTGTCAATCTGTCGAAAAATCTTGATCTTTAATTCCGAAGTTGTCATTTCATTTTATTTGATAAGATAAAATTTTCAAAATTGTAATCTTGAAAAATACTATTGCAAAGTTAATAAAAATTCCCTGTTATCCCACCTTTCCGGTGCGCTCGGGGGTAAATTTTATTTTGATGTGATGGCATAGTATTAACTTTGCTGACAAAAGAAGAAATGACAACAAAAGATCTACACCAGGAATTATTAAAATTGGTAGCACCAGCAGAGGTGATAAACAATTTTGATTTAAAAGAAATCACAGAGAAAAAAGATTCAATCATTATTTTATTTGAGGAGAAACCAGAAAGAATACCAGAAGAATTGGATGGAAAAGAGGTAATCATGGATGGGTTTGTTAATACCATATCGTTACAAACCTTTCCATTAAAGGACAAGACAGTATATTTTGCAATACGTCGCAGGCGATGGAAAGAGAAAGGGACCTCGGAAAAAAGTTATAGCAACACATACGACTTACATGATAAAGGAATGAAAACGACAAAGGAATTTGGAGCTTTTTTAAAAGAGGAGCTTGGATTGCAGCCCGCTGAATATAACAAGCTTTGGCGAAGCCTTACGAATTAAGGGAGGCACGATCTATCGCTGGTACCGGGATGTTTTGAGCGGATATGCGAAGGATAAAGGTGCCAGTATTCATATCCATGATGTAAAGATCTTTGTTGGAGGCAAGGAAAAGATTATTGAAGTACCCATTCTGCGAGCGGAGAACTTTGGCGAGAGCATGTCAATTGATGAAAAACACATTGGAGAAGATTTCTATACTGTAATGGGGAATAAGGATACTGGTAAGATTGCCTTATTGTGTAAAAGCGTGGTATTTTCTGAAATTAAAGAAGTGGCTATGCTGCATGAAGATTTATTTTCTAAAATAAAAAGAGTTACTCTCGATTTTTCCTCACTATATAAAAAAGTATGCTTAGAATTAATGCCAAATGTGAATCAGATAGGCGATAAATTTCATGTAATCTCTAATTTGATGGACGCTCATCAGGCAGTAAGAGTAAGATATAGACAGAAAGAACTTGAAAAAAAGAGGAAGGCACACCATGAATTTAAGTTGGCAGAAAAACTAAGAATGGAGGAATGTGAAAAAACGGATACTCAATTTAAACCAGGTAAATTTCATTACAAAGAAGAACGACTTGAAAATGGAGAAACTCCACTTGAGATACTTTCCAGAAGCAGGTACTTATTATACAAATTCCCAGATCAGTGGAGACCCAGCCAATGCAAAAGGGCTAAGGCTTTATTCCATTATTACCCGGAAATTGAGGTATCTTATAATCTCTGCTGTCAGTTTAGAAATTGGTTGAGCAATAAAAATATTGGAAAGACATTTTTAGAAATTGATAAAGAACTTCACCAGTGGTATGAAAACGTAGAAACAGCAGATATTGAAGAACTATTAAATTTTATGTCTATGGTTGAAACGAATGAAGATATGATCAGAAATTATTTTGTAGATGGGCAAACTAATGCTTTGGCAGAATCTATCAATAGTAAAATACAAAAGTTTATTTCTTTAAATAGAGGAACCAGAGATAGAGATTTCTTCTTCTTCAGACTTGATAATTACTATGCCATCACATCAAAATAAAATTTACCCGTG
>CAISZK010000410.1 GCA_903889915.1 uncultured Bacteroidota bacterium | reverse complement strand
TGATCACGTTTTATTATATCGTCACTACGTGACTTCAGTTTGAGCCTGATATTTTTTTCTACCAATATACCGTCACTACGTGACTATTTCCCCGAATTTCCTACTCTTAGCTTGACGCGTATGCGTACATACGGAACATCGGAGAAACCAACCTAATTAGTTTATTAAATTACAAAAAGGCAATAAGGTTGCTGAATTTAATTATACAGGTACAATAACGAATATTCATAAAATCTTATAACTTTTTTGAAAAATCTTGTAACATTTGTTTAAAACTTCACTATAATTTTGCTGCTATTAAGAATTTTTAACTATTCAAACAATAAGGTAATAAAAATCTTATTACATTTGATGTACTTTTAAAACAATTAAACTTAGTATTAATTAAAAAACAAACAGATGAAAAAATTATTTATGATCTTGATGCTAATGGGGGCTGTATCCATAGCATCTGCGCAGGTTGCAGGCTATTCATTTAGTCAGGCAACGTCAACTTACACCGAAATTACAGGAGGTACTGTTCTCGGTGATACAACGATTGACGAACAACGGTTTGTTGATCCGGCGGTCCCACTGGGTGGTACTGCACTCACAGGACCCGGTTTACCTATTGGGTTCAATTTCGTTTACAATGGAAACACTTATGATGTGTTTGCTGTAAATACCAATGCATGGATCAGCTTCGGGCAATCTACACTTACTCCCAACCCGGTTGACATGACTTCCACAACTTATACTACGCCTATTAGTACTGCTTCAACAGCGCTCGCAATACTCCAGAACAGGCTTTCGCTGTTCGGAAGAAATATTGCTGGCCAGTTAGGCTCCAGCCTGCAATATTTGACTACCGGCACTGCTCCGAACAGAGTCCTTACCATCCAATGGAAAC
Organism: uncultured Bacteroidota bacterium; assembly: GCA_903889915.1. GTDB lineage: Bacteria > Bacteroidota > Bacteroidia > Bacteroidales > CG2-30-32-10 > CAISZK01. The sequence goes on along the minus strand of CAISZK010000410.1, from coordinate 1,340 downwards.
ATTTCAGAAGAAATGCCCAAAGAGGTGAAGATTTTAATTTCCAGATTAAACTTTACGAAACTACCAATGTTGTAGAATTTGTTTATGGCGCAGTAACTGTAAATGCCGGCAATGCAACAGCACCACAAATAGGATTGAGAGGCGCTGCAAATACCGATTATAACAACAGAACTTCGACCACTAACTGGAGCGCAACAACAGCAGGCGCTGTGAACACAGCTTCTGTTACTATTTCAACAACCGTTTTCCCTACACCAGGACTTATTTATCATTGGGCACCTCCTCTGGCAAAAGATGCAGGTGTTATAGCAATCAATTCTCCGGGAGCCGCAATTTCTGCCGGCTTACAAAATATTGCTGTTACACTTCAGGATTTCGGAACTGATACTTTAAAAAATGTAACTATTGGATGGTCGGTAAATGGAGCTACCCAAACACCTCATGCATGGACAGGGCTTGTTGCTCATAACGCCACCAACGGTCCGGACACTATCGGCACATACACTTTTGTATCCGGAACCTATATTATTAAAGCATGGACACACAACCCTAACGGAACTGCTGATCTGAACAACGTCAATGATACCACAACCAAATCGGTTTTTGTACAGGGCTATGCCGCCATCCCTTTTTATGAAGGTTTTGATTCAACATGGATCAATAAGCAAAACACACGTGACGTTCCTTCACTTTACTGGTTAAATACTCCTGCCACAGGAAATAATTCATGGAGAAGAAATGATGACACTTTATCAGCAGCATGGTCTAATTCAGCAGGTGGAGCAAACGGACATTATGCACCACCGGGAGCAAACGGAACTATTCACTCTGCAAGATTCCATTCATGGGACGCAACCGCCGGTCAGACCGGAACAATGGATGTATATCTTAACTTCACTACAGCCGGAACAAAAATGCTTAAATTTTGGTATATAAATCCAACAGGTACCGATTCTCTTGCATTATACATTTCTACCAACGGAGGAACAACATTTACATATCTTCAGAAATTCATAACATCTGCAGCCTGGACACAAAATATTGTCAACTTAGGTACTTCATCATCCGCTACTACAATTTTGAGATTTAAAACAACTTCAGATTATGGCAATGATGATATTGGTTTAGACGGAGTACAGGTTTACCTGCAACCAGCAAATGAAATGGCAGCTTACCAATGGGTGACACCGGTTAGCGGTTGTGGATTAACCAATGCAACCACCGTTACTGTTAAAGCAATCAATATGGGAACAGCAGCCCAATCGAACATTCCTGTTTATTTTTCAATAGATGGCGGGGCAACCCACGTTGGTCCGGAACATATTCCCGGTCCGGTTAAT
>CAISZK010000409.1 GCA_903889915.1 uncultured Bacteroidota bacterium | reverse complement strand
TTATCGGTGTTCCTTTCAACATTGCCTCTTATGCCTTGCTGACACTGATGATCGCGCAGGTTTGCGATAAAGAACCCGGTGATTTTATTCACACTTTCGGAGACGCACACCTTTATTTAAATCACCTTGATCAGGCAAAAATTCAACTGACAAGGGAACCCAGGCCTTTGCCACAAATGAACATTAACCCTGATGTGAAAGATATTTTCGGCTTTAAATACGAGGATTTTCAATTGACAAATTACGATTCGCATCCTCATATTAAAGCACCGGTTGCAGTGTAGAAATTCTTTGAAAAATTATCATGAACAAAAAACTTTCAATAATTGTTGCAGTTGCAAAAAATAATGCAATTGGTAAGGACAACAAACTGCTTTGGCATATTTCTGACGACCTCAAAAGGTTCAAGAAACTCACCACAGGGAACACAATAGTCATGGGAAAAAACACTTACTTTTCGTTGCCTTTCAGGCCACTTCCCAAACGAACAAATGTTGTCATTACTGATATCCCCGGCGAAATTATTGAAGGTTGTGTGATGGCCTATACAATTGAAGAAGCTATCAATAAATGTGATGATGTAAATGAAAATTTCATCATCGGAGGTGCTTCAATCTACAGGCAATTCCTGCCTGTAGCAGATAAATTGTACCTGACTAAAGTGGATAAAGATTTCGAAGCCGATTGTTTTTTCCCTGAAATAAATCCGGAAGAATGGGAACTTATAAGTTCTGAAAGCGGAACTGCTGATGACAGCATTGATTTTTCTTTTTCTTACCTTATTTATAAAAGAATCGAGAAAGTGAAATAGTACTCAATCTAATTTTACAAAATCCTTTGTGATTTAATAATTCATTAAAATAACCCACAATTTTAAAAAGAGCCTGTTCATTTAAGCAGTCTTTTTTATTCCCTATATCTTTTTTACTATTTTTGCCTCAATTCAAATTTTCATTTCACAAAACAAAAAGCATTATGAGCATAAAATTTCGTCTCACCCTGATGAATTTTCTCCAGTTTTTCATTTGGGGATCCTGGTTGATTTCTATTGGAAGATTTTGGTTTGATTACAAAGCCTGGTCAAACACTGAATTCGGCGCTATTTTCTCGACCATGGGAATTGCATCGCTATTCATGCCTGCCATTGCCGGTATAATTGCCGACAGGTGGATCAATGCAGAAAAACTTTACGGTTTCTTTCACATTTGTGGGGCGATAGTCCTTTTTATCTTACCTCAAATCACCAATCCAATTACATTCTTCTGGGTAATGCTTTTGAACATGGCTTTTTACATGCCAACCATTTCACTTGGCATCACAGTTTCCTATTCCACTATAAAAAATAAAGGACTGGATATTGTGAAAGACTACCCACCTATCAGAGTTTGGGGAACAGTCGGGTTTATTGTTGCCCTCTGGATCATCAACATTATGAAGTGGGGCGCTTCACCTTATCAATTCTACCTTGCTTCTGCTTCAGCGTTATTTCTGGGAATTTATGCATTCACCATGCCAAAGTGCCCGCCATTGGGCAAAGGTCATAAGAAATCATTTGCCAGTGCACTTGGATTAAACGCTTTTAAATTATTCAAAAGCTATAAAATGGCAATGTTTTTCATTTTCGCCATGCTGCTTGGTGCATCACTGCAGTTGACCAATGCTTATGGTGATACTTTTTTAAGTGACTTTTCCAAAAACCCTATTTACAAAGATGCTTTTGCAGTGAAATATTCTGAGATCATCATGTCTATTTCCCAGATTTCTGAAACGCTGTTCATCCTTGCCATCCCATTTTTCCTGAAAAGATTTGGAATAAAAAAAGTAATGCTGATGAGCATGTTCGCATGGGTACTCAGATTCGGACTTTTCGGTTTTGGCAATCCAACCGACGGAATTTGGATGATCATTCTTTCTTGCATCATTTACGGAATGGCATTCGATTTCTTCAATATTTCAGGCTCTATTTATGTTGAAACGCAAAGTGAGGCCGGCATTAGGGCAAGTGCACAAGGACTTTTCATGATGATGACGAATGGCATCGGCGCCGTTTCCGGTAGCCTTTTAAGCGGATTTATAATTGAGAATTTCTTTGTCACCAACGGCGTTAAAAACTGGCAGGGAATGCATGGAATTTGGGTAACCTTTGCCGCTTATTCACTCGTTGTAGCCATACTGTTTGCAATACTTTTCAAGCATAAACACAATCCAAAGGATTTGGAAGGAATTCACCATTGATCTTTAACTATAATAGAGGAATGGGGAAATCTTGAAATTCGTCTGTTCCTTCATTCACGTTTCTTAATTTCCTAAGTTTTCTGCTTCTTTTTCTTAGCAGCCGGAAACAAAACATTGTTTAAAATAAGCCTGTATCCTGGCGAGTTTGGGAATAAACTCAAGTCAGTTGGTGGATTTCCGACCAGGTGTTGATAATCTTCAGGGTCATGGCCGCCAAGGAAAGTAAACGTTCCTTTTCCGTATTCTCCGTGAATATATTTTGCTTCACCTGCAGCTTTATTTTCACCCATTATCAGAACATTTGATTTCACCTGATCTTCATTAAATGCTGTTGTCTGCCCCATAAATCCTTTAATAATCTGTGTGTGGTCCTGACAAAGCATGGTTGGCACCTGATCCCATTTGGCTGAATAATCAAACAAGGTAAAATAGTCATCATCCTTAGTGACCTTGCGGGTATGAGTAACATCAATGGATGAAATGCAGTACTCATAAGGGTTGGTAACAATTTTAAAATTTGTAAAAGCAAAACAATTATCATAATTCAGCTTACTCTGAGCGGCGGGATCCATGGCATCGCCATCAAATTGCGGGGAACAAATATCAACACCATCAGCGGCAAGAGCCACATCATAGCTATCGGGTGCAGAACACATGGCAAAAAGATATCCACCTCCTGCAACAAAATCACGAATCTTTTTTGCAACAGCAAGCTTCAACTGCGACACTTTTTTATATCCCAGCTTTCGTGCAATACCTTCGTTGTAGGCCACATCTTCTTTATACCACGGTGCATTTTGATAGGCAGCGAAAAATTTCCCATATTGCCCGGTGAAATCTTCATGATGCATGTGCAGCCAGTCATACAAAGGCAATTTCCCATCCAGTACATCTTCGTCATAAATAGAAGTGAAAGGTATCTCAGCATATTTCAAAGCAAGCATCACAGCATCGTCCCAGGGTCTTTTATCAGCGGGAGTATAAACTGCAATTTTCGGGGCTTTCACCAGTTTCACCTCATCCTGGTTCACTGCCGGATCAGAGATCGCGGTTAAAATTGCAGCAGCAGCAGCATCGGCGATAATCTGAAAAGTAACACCGCGAATGATAGTTTCTTTCTCAATTGAGTCATCGTATTTCATCATAAAACTACCACCCTCATAATTCAAAAGCCAGCTAACTTCAATATCTTTTTCAAGGGCATAATATGCGATACCATAAGCTTTCAAACACTGTTTTTGTGTGTCGTCCATTGGAATGAAAATGTAATTTGCTTTAGATGCAAATACTCCAAACATCAGGAAGAATATAATGATAATCCTTTTCATGAATCAATTAATTTCGAGGTGTAAAGGTACAGCTTTTTGCTTTATTGAAAGTATCAAAGATAAGGCTTAACAAAAATTAGTATTGAATGAAAGCATTGGTAGTGGCAGGTTAATGTAGGCACTAACTGCGATAGGTTGCTGAAATAATTCCCTAATTTCTCTTAATAATTAAAGGCTAAAGAACGATTGCACGGTGCTCACACATTGTTTATTTAATCACACATTGTCTTGATTAAGGAATCACTCTCTCCACGACTTTTCAATATTTACAAACCCAATTAACGAAAGATTTCAGTTCATCGCACTACATCAAAATGACCAGCCACAAAGCACTATTCAGTATTTTGTGATCAAGAATTCATGATAACAATAATAAGTGCAAAGGGCGTTCACATTAATTTAATGTTCTTGAAAAAATAATCATCAACTGTAAAAATAAGTCAATTGCCATAAAATTAAAATTCATAATTTTGCAACAATATTTGACTGTTTCAAACAATACTTTAAACTTAAGTAAACAATAAATTAGTTATAGCTAACTAAGTTTATTAAAATGATTTCACAATTCTTATAGTTTTTATTATTAATGAATATTTTGATGATAATTACTATTATTTTGTAATTGATGATGTTATTGAATTTAAAAATTCTAAAATTAATTTGAATATTGCTTTGAATATTTTCAATATTATCATAATGATTTGATTTTAGGAATAAATTTATTTTATCATTGATTTTTTTCAAAGTAAACTTTTTGTTTTTCTAAATTTACTTTTATCTTTGCAACGTTAACTTTTTTTATTTCATTATTCATTTTTTTAT
>CAISZK010000408.1 GCA_903889915.1 uncultured Bacteroidota bacterium | reverse complement strand
GTGGGAGTCGAAGCCCAAGCAACAAAGTAAAGCAACGCTCACGCCTATGACGTGAGCGCTTTCTGCTTAACTTCCCTGTTGCTTTTGAAATTTTCGACTTTTCTGATACAGGATGGTTAGCTAAAACGCTATGTTTTAAATAACTTTAAATACTCAACTTTTCTATTCTATATTTTGTGTTTTTGGTTAATAATTGTTTTCAAAATTATTATAAATTTTTAAATAACGGTTATCCTAGCTGTAATTATGTTTATTAATTGCCATTTGCAAATAGTCATTTGTCAATGGTCATTAGCAAATAATTCGCGCCAACGTTAAACTTTTAATGTAAAATGTAAATTGAAAAAAATGTAAAATGTAAAATTCTGCGGAACTTTAAACCTTAAACTTTGAACCCCGTTGGATATTTATCCTACGCGATAAACTTTTTAACCCTTTTTAATGCGCCTTATTTCCCAGCAGCGGCACAAACCTGAATGTTCCCCATTCTTTTTTCACAACTTCTGTTTCAGAAACCTTGGTGATTGTGGTCATGATCTGCACAGCGCTATCACCAACGGGGATTACAAGTATGCCGCCAATTTTAAGCTGTGTCACCAGGTCCTGCGGAATAAACTGCGCACCGGCGGTGACGATCACTTTATCAAAGGGTGCATAAGTGGGAAGGCCTTTGTAGCCATCGCAAAAAAACATCTTGGGGTTGTAGCCAATAGAAGGCAGGAAAGCCCTGGTTTTATCATAGAGGTTTTTTATGCGTTCTATGGTAAAAACTTTTGCGCCTATTTCGAGAAGCACACAAGCCTGGTAGCCCGAGCCGGTGCCAATTTCGAGCACCTTCTGACCTTTGGCCACCTGCAAAAGCTGCGTTTGAAAAGCAACGGTGTAAGGTTGCGAAATTGTTTGGCCATCGCCAATAGGAAAAGGTTTGTCCTGGTAAGCATATTCAAGAAAAGAGGAATCGAGAAACAAATGCCGCGGAATTTTTTCGATGGCATCGAGAACATTTTTATCCGAAATGCCTTTGGCTTTTATTTCCTCAACAAGTTTCTTTCTCAGTCCTTTGTGCTTATATGAATCAATGTAATCCATGATATTAAATTCAGGTGGATATCGTGCTGTAAAACTTTTGCGAAAATAATGAAATCACATGACCATAAAAAATTACTTTTGCTAAAAAAATAAAAATGGATAAAAGCCGGCTATGTGCGCGGGCTGTGAAAATTTAAATAATAAATAATAGAAATTAGAAATTAGTAATTGGAAATTGTGATTATTGACTAATGACCAATGACTAATGACAAAACAAAAAATCATGTTAAAAATAGGCGTTTTAGGAGCGGGACATTTAGGCAAGATACACATCAAATGTATCAAAGAAATCGAAGGTATTCAGTTTGTAGGGTTCTTCGATCCTGATGAAGAAATTGCAAACAAAGTTGCACAGGAGTTTGGAATAACCAAATTCGATTCAATTGATGAGTTAATAGGTAAGGTGGATGCTGTGGACATTGTGACGCCAACAGTTTCGCATTTCGAATGTGCTGCACTGGCACTGCGCAGGTCGAAACATGTTTTTATTGAAAAACCATTGACCACAACTGTCAAAGAAGCCAAATGTCTGATAGAACTTGCAAAGGAAGCCGATGTTAAAGTTCAGGTTGGTCATGTGGAGCGTTTCAATCCTGCTTTCCTTGCAGCCCAGCCATATTTTGAAAATCCGAAGTTCATCGAGACTCATCGCCTTGCTCAGTTTAATCCAAGAGGTACGGATGTCCCGGTCATTCTCGACCTGATGATCCATGATATTGATATTATCTTGTCTGTTGTGAAATCAAACATCAAAAAAGTGAGTGCAAGTGGTGTTTCCGTGGTCAGCGATACTCCCGACATTGCCAATGCAAGAATTGAATTTGACAATGGCTGTGTGGCCAATCTTACAGCAAGCCGCATCTCGATGAAGAACATGCGCAAATCGAGATTCTTCCAACGCGATGCATACATTTCTGTTGACTTTCTGACCAAAGAAACCGAGATCATCAGGATGAAAAATGTAGAAGGCGAGCCAGACCCTCTTTCAATAACCATTGATCTGGGACAGGGAAAAGGCAAAAAACAGATATTCTTTGAAAAGCCTGAAATTACAGCTGTGAATGCAATAAAAATGGAACTTGAAACGTTTTACGATGCCATCATAAACAATTCAACTCCTACTGTTACCATTATTGATGGGTACAATTCGCTTGAATTGGCTTATAATATTATTGACAAATTGAGTCTTTCTCCGAACATGTTGTAGGATCATTGCTGTATTACAGTGACTTAGTTGGTGAAAATATTTTTTTCTTTTCACACAATAATAATAAAGTTGTGCCGTTATACCAGTCATGTTGATAAATTTCAAGGCCTATTGAAGATGAATTTACGCAAACCTCTGTTAATACTTTTTATTTCTGTCTCTGTGTGTCTGTTAGCCGGCTGCAAACTGGTTAGCCCTACAGAGAATATTCCATCGTATATTCATATTGATAAGATCAACCTGAACACCACAACAGGACAAGGCAGTAATTCAAACAAAATTACCGATGCCTGGGTTTATGTGGATGATCAGCTTGTGGGCGCTTTTGAACTTCCTGCAACATTCCCGGTTCTTTCAAGTGGTACACACAATGTAACCATTAAGGCAGGGATAAAAGTGAATGGAATCGCTGCCACACGTGCGATCTATCCTTTTTACTCCACTTATTCTGCAAAACTGAAGCTCGTGCCGGATAGCATTATCACGATACATCCAACAATAACATACAATTCTTATACTGTTTTTTCATGGATGGAAGACTTTGAGGGTGGAGGAATTTCACTTGAAAAAACTATATACAGTGACACGTCCATTGACAAAACTTCCGATCCAACGAAAGTATTTGAAGGAACTTATTCGGGGATCGTTCACCTTGATGCAGCCCATGATTTTTTCCAGTGCGAAACCATAGATGCTTTTACTTTGCCAACAGGCGACAGTCCGGTTTTTCTTGAAATGAATTATAAGACTACCGAAGTAGTTAAAGTCGGGTTGGTAGCAAACACTTTGGCAGGTGTTCAGAAAATGGATGTTTTGTTTCTGAATAAAACCGACACATGGAATAAGATCTATATCAATTTGAATACCGCAGTGAACACTACACCTTATGTGACAAACTTCCAGGTTTTTCTTGATGTTCAGAAAAGCACAGATGCCACAAGTGCAGAGCTGTTATTTGATGATTTTAAACTTGTACATAATTAAGAAAACAGTGCATTGCCGGGATAGCAATGCCAGAAATGAACTAACAACAAACAATAAACCACAAACATTAAAATTTCGCTTCACGCATGTCAGGCAATATGAATAAAAAAAGACAGGTATTGAAATACATCATCGCTGATGTTCTTTCAGCTTTCTTTGCCTGGGGTTTGTTTTTTTGTTTCAGAAAGATCACCATAGATCGTCAGGCTTTTCACCTGAAAGAGCAGATATTGATTGATAATAACCTTGTTCTTGGCCTGATCCTCATTCCCATTTGCTGGCTGATGCTTTATCTGTTGGTAGGAACCTACACAAAAATCTATCGTAAATCCAGGTTGCGTGAGTTGGGGCAAACATTGCTTGTAACTACCATTGGTGTGATTATGATCTTTTTTGCAATCCTGCTGGATGATGATGTGAAGACTTACAAAGATTATTATTTTTCATTTCTGATCCTGTTCCTTCTTCATTTTGGTTTGACATTTACCTGCCGGCTGATCCTTACTTCTGTTACTGCATACAAGATTCAGCACAGGAAGATAGGATTCAATACAGTGATTGTTGGAAGTGATAAAAATGCACTTGCATTATACCAGGATGTCGAAAACCAGAAGACTTCTTCGGGCACAAATTTTATTGGCTTTGTGAATGTCAAAAATAACGGGGATTTGCTGAGCGAATACATGCCGCATTTGGGTTTCTATAAAGATATTTTAGGTATCATTGAAAAATTTGAAGTTGAAGAGATCATCATTGCTATTGAACCATCCGAGCATCAGACCATAGATAAAATATTGTCGGAAATCAATGGCGCAAATGTGGTCATAAAAGTAACTCCTGACCTTCAGGATATTTTGTTGGGGTCGGTTAAAATGACAGCAATCTGGGATGCGCCGTTAATTCAGATTTCACCGGGGATCATGCCGGTTTGGCAACAATCAATTAAGAGGGTGCTGGATGTTGTGGTATCGCTGATCGCATTGGTTATTTTATCACCGGTATATTTGATCACTGCAATTTGGGTAAAATTTTCTTCAAAAGGCCCGGTGTTTTATTCACACGAAAGAATAGGCAGGCATGGCAAACCTTTTATGATGCATAAGTTCCGTTCAATGTATGTTGATGCAGAAAAAGACGGGCCACAACTTTCGAGTGAAGAAGATCCCAGGATCACTCATGTTGGCAGGTTTATGCGCAAAATAAGACTTGATGAAATACCTCAGTTTCTCAATGTGATCAAAGGTGAAATGTCATTGGTTGGTTATCGCCCGGAACGACAATTTTTCATTGATCAGATTGTTCAGACAGCACCGCATTACAGAATGCTTTTTAAAGTAAAACCGGGAATAACATCATGGGGGCAGGTCAAGTTTGGCTATGCGGAAAATGTGAAAGAAATGACAGAAAGACTTAAATGGGATATTCTTTATCTTGAGAATATGTCACTGTCTGTAGATTTCAAGATCCTTATTTATACAATACTGATCATTGTGCAGGGGAGAGGGAAGTAGCAAATTGTTCAAGGTTTAAAGTTCAAGGCGCAAGGTTACAAAGTTCCATTTTCAATCTTCACCACGATATCTTCAATTGCTTTATCTTCGCCTGTTGGGTCGTAACCTATTTTTAAATCAGCACCAACAAGGCGGGCAAGCGTTTGATAAAAAACGGCTCTCAATCCACCGCGGAGTTCTTTAACCAGATCATAAGAAGAAGCTCCGGTTTGTCTGTAAATCAATTTCAGAAGTATCTTCCCCTGGGAATAAGTCATGTTCTCTATATCCGCAGTGAACTGCTTTTTCATATCATCCTCGACTTGTTTAAGTTTTTTCTTTTTTTCTGCTGGAGTTTTTGCCTGTGCAACAATGTCGTTGGCTTCCTGAAGTTTTACCTGAGCAATTACTGCATAAGGGTAAACCTTTTTAACATCAATAACCAGCCTGTTGTTTTGAATGGGTACCGGCGTTGTTACTGCTACGGGAGGTGTAATTGTGACTGCTTCCAATACCAGAAGCGGAACAGTATCACCGTCTATTACTTTTGCCGGCAACACGTATCCGCTGTCAACTTGTGCATAAGCGCCAGCAGAAAGAAGCAAAAATAATATCAGTAATAGTTTTTTCATTTGATTATCCCTGTAATGACAGACAACATTTGTGCCAAATATTAAAGCAAATTTACAACTAAATTCTGTGAAAGTAGAAATTAATGCCAAATTATTTTAATCTGTGCCTGCAAGAACACTGTACTGTGAACAAAATTTCAAATTCCAAGCCTCAAAATCCAAATTCCAAGTGGGGCTTAGCTTGGAATTTGGGTCTTGGAATTTGGGTCTTGGAATTTGGGTCTTGGAATTTGGGTCCTGGAATTTCTCACTCCCTTCGGGGATCCGCTTCAATAGGCAACTTCACCATCTTCTCCACTTCAATACTTGGAAAACCGAAATCTTCAACCACTTTGCCTTTCATCAGGTAAACACCATTTCCGCGAAAAGGATATTCTTTCAATGACTGTGGGAAATGAACAGTGTCAAAGAATTCGCCATTGCAATCAACAAAAGTTCCGAAATGCATCCATTCTTTTTTGACAGTGCGGACATATTTTATTGTCACCATAAGCCCCGTCATTCTTATTGTTTTTCCAATAAAATTGATGATACCTTTTGCATTTGTATCGCCCCTGAAATTTGTTTTCAAAAGATCGAAATATGTTGAAGAAACAGGAAAACCAAGCAACTCTATCTCGTCATACACATCTTCAATTGAAGTGTGAACAAGCTCAGGCAGGGTGTAAGTTTTTGCCGGCGCTTTGAATAATTGCATATTGGTTACAACCGGATCTTTCTTTCCCAAATAAATATGAGCTTCCCAAAACAACTCCGGTTTTGATCTGCCAGTAAATCGAAAAGCGCCAATGCGGATCAATAGCAGAACCTGTTCTATCCCTGCATTCATGCGGGTGATAAAATCTTCAAGATTTAAAAACAGACCATTTTTCTTTCTTTCTAATTCAATATTCGCTGCGATGCTTGCTTCAAGATTTCCAATATGGATAAAGCCGATAAACACATCTTTCCCCTGAATGTTGGTTTTGTAATCGCTTCTGTTCACACAGGGAAGATTTATTGTTGCCCCGCATCGCCGCGCTTCATTGAAATAAACCCATGTCTTGTAAAAACCTCCGAAATTATTCACTACCGCCACCATGAACTCCAGCGGATAATAAGTCTTCAGAAACAGACTCTGAAAACTTTCGGCAGCGTAGGATGCAGAATGTGCTTTTGAAAATGAATAGCCTGCAAAGGAATCAATCTGCCGCCACACTTCGCTGATCACTTCCTCCGTATATCCGCGTTCCCTGCAATTGGAAAAGAATTTATCAATGATGCGTTGCAGCTCTTTTTTGCCGCGAAACTTTCCGCTCATTGCCCTGCGAAGAATATCGGCATCGCCCAAATCCAGTCCTGCAAAGTGATGACATATCTTTAGCACATCTTCCTGGAACACCATCACACCATAAGTTTCCTTCAACTGTTGTTCCATGACCGGATGGATATAACTAAACTTATCAGGATTGTGAAAGCGGTGAATGTATTCGCGCATCATCCCCGATTTCGCTACGCCGGGACGAATGATGGAGCTGGCAGCAACAAGACTGATATAATTATCGCACCTGAGTTTCTTCAACAATCCCCGCATGGCAGGACTTTCAATATAGAAACATCCATTGGTCTCCGCATCTTTCAGGCGGGCTTTTACATTTTCATCTTTTTTGAATTTTTCAATTTGGTGAACATCCACACTGATGCCGCGGTTATAATAAATAATGTCTGCGCATTCCCTGATATGTCCAATGCCACGCTGACTAAGTATGTCCCATTTTTCATAGCGTAAATCCTCCGCCACATACATGTCCCATTGCGTAGTGGGAAAGCCTTTGGGGGGCATATCCAAAGCGGAATAATAAGTGATGGGTTCTTCAGAAATCAGTATTCCTCCTGCATGTATGCTGCGGATGTTTGGAAAGTCTTCCATGTATTTTGCCACTGCTAAAATCTTTTTCACGACTTCATCATTCGATGTTGTTTTTTCCGGGTCCTTTACCAGGTCATCAATTTCAGCTTTCGGCAAACCATACACTTTTCCAAGTTCACGATAAATGGATCTGTCTTTAAAAGTAACTGTCGCACCCAGCAAAGCCGTATGTCTTCTGCCATATCTTTTAAAAATATAATCGGTCACATCGCCTCTGTCTTTCCATGAGTAATCAATGTCAAAGTCGGGCGGACTGCTGCGGTGGGGATTGATGAATCGTTCGAAATAAAGATCGAGTTCAATGGGATCCACATCAGTAATTTTTAAACAATATGCAACGATGGAATTGGCGCCACTTCCACGACCAACATGATAAAAACCGCGTGACATGCTATAGCGGATAATATCCCAGGTGATGAGAAAATAAGAAGAAAAGCCGAGCTTATCAATAATCTCCAGCTCGTGCATGATACGCTGCAAGGCTACTTTATTCTTTTTACCATAACGATATTCCAAACCATCCATGGCAAGTTTCTGCAACAACTGCCTGTCATCTTCAGGGCTTTTGGTAAATATTTTTTTATTCTTGACTGAATTAAAATCAAATTCTATTGAACAAAGACCGGCTACACGTTCAGTGTTGGTGATGATTTCGGGATAGGAAGAATAAATTTTTCTCAGTTCATCATACGTCACTAAACATTCATCAGGGGCTGCAACATCATCCATTGTCAACTGACTTATCAGAATATTTTTATCCACAGCGCGCAGATTGCGATGAAGAAAATGATCTTTGTTTCCGCGGACAGTGACGGTTTTCCAGATGACAAGTTTCTCCTGTTTGTAACGGTATTCTGAAGTCAGCAATCGTGAAAGGTCAGAAGGTTTAATACCCGTAAATTCATTTTCATGAAGCTCTTTGTATGCCCTCGAACCAAAGGGATAAATGAAGAAAGTGTTATTCAGCAAAGGTGGTGTCTCAGGATATTCTTCATGTTCCTGGTTGATGGCAGTGACAAATTCATTCAGTTCCCTGAAACCTTCTCTGTTTTTTGCAATGCCTGTGTACAAACATTTGTTTCCATTCCTGAATTCAATGCCTGCAATGGGGTTAATGCCTTTCTCACCGCACATCTTCACAAAATCTATCATACCCATGGAATTATTAATGTCAGTAAGGGCAAGGGTTTTCACGCCATTCCTCAATGCCTCGTCAGTGAGCATTTCCAACGGCATCACCCCGTAACGGAGACTGAAATATGAATGGGAGTTGAGAAACAAGAGAGTTAGTTGTTGGTTGTTAGTTGTTGGTTGTTTGAAGAGTTTGTGGTTTGAAGTGTTTGTTGTTTGTTGTTTGAAGTGTTTGCAATAGTTTGATGGTTCCGGGTTACTTCGGTTATAAAAAGGTTTCACCTTTCTAAAAAGGTGAAACCTTTAGCGCTACTCACTTCCAATATCCAATATCCAATATCCAATATCCAATATCTATCATCTATTTTCTATCATCTATTTTCTATTCTCTTCTCTCCCTCATCCCCACCGCCCTCTCCACCGCATGGCTTCCGTATTTCTTTTTCATTTTGTCCATAGCCATATAAAGGTTTAGCATTTCGGGAGTGTCTTCAAACATGTTCACCTGGTGTGTGCCGCCAACAAGTCCGCTTAGTTTTACACCTATCAGTCTTATCAGCATTCTGCGGGTGTAAAGTCTTTCGAAAAGTTCCTGGGTGTTTTTTATCAGGATATGATCAAATGAAGTGTAGGGAATATGGCGCTGCATGGTGTGGGTGTCGAAGTTGGAATATCTTATTTTTACAGTGATGCACGAAGCAAGTTTTCCTTTTTTCCTTAACTGGAAAGAGATGTCTTCAACCATTGATATCAGCAGGTTTTTCATGTGGTGTATGTCAATGGTGTCGGTTTCAAAAGTTGTTTCAGTGCTGATGGATTGCCGTTCGGAGTAGGGGATGACCGGTGTGGTGTCAATGCCGTTTGCTTTTTTCCAGATAATAATTCCATTTTTGCCCATCACCTTTTCCATCATTTCCAATGGTATCTGGGCTAGTGTCCGTATTGTTGAAATGCCCATGGAACGCAGTATCTGGTAAGTTTTTGTTCCTATCATCGGAATTTTACTTATCGAAAGCGGGAAGAGAAAAGGCTGTGTGTTTTCATTGGTGATATAGAGTTCACCGTTGGGTTTTGCTTCGCCGGTTGCGATCTTCGAAACAGTTTTGTTTACTGACAATCCCATGGATATTGGCAATCCTGTTTCCCTGATGATCCTTTTTCTCAGATACTGCGACCATTTCAGTGTTCCATAAAAACGATCCATGCCTGTCACATCAATATAGTGTTCGTCAATGGAAGCTTTCTCGAACAAGGGTGCATCTTCTGCAATTATTTCTGTGACCACTTTTGAATATTTTGAATACTCTTCCATGTCTCCTCTTATTACAATGACATCCCCACAAAGGTTTCGTGCCATTTTCATTGGCATTGCCGAATGTATTCCAAATTGCCGCGCCTCATAACTACAGCTTGCAACAACACTCCTGTCGCTTGTGCCACCAATGACCACAGGCTTTCCAATCAGCTTCTGGTTGTGCAGCCGCTCAACGGATACAAAAAATGTATCGAGGTCCATGTGTATGATTTGCTTTTCCATTTGCTTCGCGTCAATAGTCATTAGACATTAGTCATTAGTCAATAGGCTGGGTGTCCCGACAGGTTACGAAGTTCCTGTTGGGTTTAATTGTTGTCAGCCCTCAAAAACAATGGTCATTAGTCAAAGTCAATAATAAATCACGGAAAATGACCAATGACTAATGACCTTTGACTATTGTCTATTGACTTTTTTTTATTTTTTTTGGACAATTCAAAAATCCATATTATCTTTGACGAGTTTTTAATCAAATAAATGATTACAAATTAATCATAATTTTAATTCAAGTCAAGTTTTTTATTAAAAATATTCTTAAAATTCAATATTGAACTTGCAGAACAAACTAAGAAACAATTGAAAGGATTTGAGATTTGAGAATTTTGATTTAAGATTGAATCTACTCTGAAAAGTAAGAAATACAAAATTGCCGCTAAGGCACGAAGACACAAAGAAGCTCAAAGCATTGAAAAGCAATTATAACTTTTTTGCGAAACTTCGGGTCTTTGCGTCTTAGCGGCAAGAAAACGACTAATCGGAGCAGACTCAAGATAGAATCTACTCTGAAAAGTAAAAAATACAAAATTGCCGCTAAGGCACGAAGACACAAAGAAGCTCAAAGCATTGAAAAGCAATTATAACTTTTTTGCAAAACTTCGGGTCTTTGCGTCTTAGCGGCAAGAAAACGACTAATCGGAGCAGACTCAAGATTTAAAATTTACACAGATTAAGCATTAGAACTAAAATTAAACTTTAAAACAACAAAAAACAACAAACATTTCAAACAACAAACAACAAACAACAAACAACAAACAACAAACTCTCTTCCCCATGTATTTCTCATCAAATCTCAAATTCCTCCGCAAAAGAAAAGGCCGCACACAGGACGAAGTGGCTTACAACATCGAAATGAAACGTTCAACATTGAGCGGATATGAAAACGAAGTGTCGCAACCCAACATTGAAGCGCTGCTGGCGTTTTCGAAGTACTACGGTATTTCAATTGACACCTTGTTGAAAATTGATCTTTCCAAACTTTCGGCTTTCCACCTTTCGCAGTTGGAGAATGGCGCCGATGTGTATATCACCGGCAGCAAGATCAGGGTGCTTGCCACAACCGTTGACAGCAGCAACAACGAGAACATTGAACTGATACCCGAAAAAGCAAAGGCAGGCTACAGGAGCGGGTTTGCCGATCCTGAATACATCAAAACACTTCAAAC
Source organism: uncultured Bacteroidota bacterium (assembly GCA_903889915.1). Taxonomy (GTDB): domain Bacteria; phylum Bacteroidota; class Bacteroidia; order Bacteroidales; family CG2-30-32-10; genus CAISZK01. The sequence continues at coordinate 4,710 of CAISZK010000408.1, read as the reverse complement.
TTTCCAGTTGCCTTTTCTTTCACGGGAAAAGAAATACCGCACCTTTCAGATCAGTGGTGATTCGATGTTGCCAATTCCCGATGGTTCGTGGATAACCGGCGAATTTGTGCAGAACTGGAAGCTTCTTCGCGACCGTCACGCTTATGTGGTGCTCACTATGGATGATGGCATTGTTTTTAAAGTGATAGAAAACCGCATACAGGCCAATGGCGCTCTGATCATGCATTCATTCAATCCCATTTACAATCCTTACGAAATACCGATAACCGAAATCAAAGAAATCTGGAAATTTATCAATTACATCAGCTCCGAACTGCCAAAGCCAAACAGCTATAATGAAAATCTTATCAGAAGCATCGAAACGCTAAAAAACGATGTGGAAAAAATCAAGAAACAGGTGGGGCAGACGGGGGGGTTGTTTGATTGAAAATAGTTCAAGGTTTAAGGTTTAATGTTCCGCTGCATTTTACATTTTACATTTTTTGATCAGTTCTTATCATTATCATCAGTCCAATCAGTGTTCTCTTTTTTTTAATTAGTTTTGGCGATTCAAGTTGTAATTGTCCTTTGGCTGCCTCAACTCTTTTAATGACTTTTCAAAAAAACATATTCCTTTTCGTCGGACAACTTGGTGGTAACAGTGGTGAGGAATATTTTGGATTACTCATCAAACCCCAATGGCTGGTTGAATGAAGAAGGCATAGGTAAATTATCAAAAACAGGGTTGTTTCCCCTCCTTTTTTCCTCAAACAAAACCTTTCTTTTTCGTGAAACATCAGTAAATGAGTCGCCAAAGAGTAAAAACCTTGAGAAGCCGACACTTTTCGCCTTAAATTTGAGATGTGTTTCGGGTACCCAAGAATACTTGTCGCCTATGCGAAAGTTATCTCATACAGGCAAGATGTGTTTTCACCCAGGCGAAAAGTGTTCTCGTCCGAGCGAGATGACTAATTCACTCAATTTTTTTGGAATTTTATTGAGGCGAAAACACTTTTCGGGTGGGCGGCAAGTGTTCTCGCCCACCTGAAAAGTCCCGACATTGAGGCGAAATATGGACTTAGTACCTTAATTTTATTTGAAAGATAAGCACCAATTATCAATAACTAATACAAATAATTTTTCCTTTTTGATGCTCATCTCAAAATGAGTGACATTGTGTAATTTCAATTCAAAAAAATGTTCCATCCCTCAAAAAAGTGGAACATTTTTAATTGATTTTTTTACTCAATATTTTGCTCTCTGATTTATAATTTTGCACTTTATTTTATTATTCAAATTCGAAAAAATTATTAATTTTGTATAACCTTAAATTTGAAAAGCAATGATAGATTATAAGAATATAATAACAATTGAACCTGGTAAAAGAGGTGGAAAACCTTGCATACGAGGAATGAGAATAACTGTAAATGATATTCTAAACTGGTTGGCGTCGGGCATGACAATAAACGAAATTCTTGAAGATTATGAAGAGTTGGAAATAAATGACATTTACGCCGTTCTTAATTACGCTGCCGATAGGGAAAATAAAATTTATCAGGTTGCAGTATGAAATTATTATTTGACCAAAATATTTCCTTTAAAATCCTAAAGGTTTTGCCTTCTCAATATCAAGATTCAAGTCATGTGAGACAAGAAGGATTAATCAACGCCCTTGATAAACAAATTTGGGAATTCGCTAAACTGCATGATTATGCTATTGTTACTCAGGATTCTGACTTTAATGATTTAAATGTTCTGTATGGATTTCCCCCAAAAATAATATGGGTTAGAACGGGAAATTTAAAAACCTTAGCTCTGCTGAATATTCTGATAAATTACTCTGAGGATTTAATCAAATTTATCAATGATAATAACTATGGTTGCTATGAAATTTTAAGGATAGAAAAAAATAATAATCCTTAATTGCCCTGTTTCTATGTTTTCACTCATTTCCTGAAAAGTGACATTAATTATATCTCATTCCCAAAATTAAAACTCTTCAACAAAATATTTTCCTTTTCCTCTAATACCTGATAATCTTCTCCACTTTATTCCTTCTGAGGTAACTCCGGATGATCTGCTGCACATCGCGGTTGTCAGGGTATTTGTTGATGCAGGCATTGAGGTCTTCAATATTATTTATGGAATTTGAAATATCCATGTAACCGTATCCCATGTACTTTCCATTCTCAATTTTTACCACACAGCGTTCGTCGTGCCTGCGGCCGCTGTCAATGATAAAGAAATTCCTGTCCTGAAATTCATACTGAAGTAAAGCTTTTCGCACCCGTTCATTGTAAGTTTCCTTATCCTCTTCACCAATGCAGGCGCCCTGGCAAACATTGATGGAGTAATGGAAACAAGCGCCTGTTGCATCATAAAGCCCGCATAATTTCTGGCAAAGATCATATTGCTCTGAAAGCCCCATCAGGCATGATTTGGCGCTATCCTGCGAATGAAAAGCAGTGTGTGGAATTTCCTCTCCCGATACTTTGTCCATTTTTAAACACAGATATCCCTTTGCATTCGTGTATGAAAAAATTCCATAAGGATACGATGTGCGCCGCTGACTCCTGTTGAAAAGCGGAGTGTTCTTTTTAATTTCATGCGACTCGTGGAGCAATGCGATCAATTCGTTGCCGGTAACAAGATAGTCAATGTCGGCAATAGCATCGCGCATGTTCACTGACTTCTTTGACCTGAAATTGCTGAAATGCGATAGCACGCGGCCATAAATATTTGTGCTTTTGCCAACATAGATCAACTCATTTCGTTCATCATAAAAGTAGTAAACACCGGTGTCTTCAGGCAGGTTTTCAATTTTTTTTCTGTCGAGTTTCGGATGCAGATTTCCCAGGGAATTTATACGAAGTCCTGCGAACAGGTCAATTTCATTTCCATTAATTGTAAGAAGATATTCGAGCAATTTTGCAGTAGCCAAAGCATCGCCGGTGGCCCTGTGGCGGTTCACGATCTCAATTCCTAACTCATTGCAAAGCTCGCCCAGGCTGTATGAATCAAGTGCAGGCACCAGTTTTCTTGCAAGTTTTACTGTGCAAATTGTCTTACGCTTAAAATCGAATCCCAGACTTTTGAATTCATTTTTCAGAAAATGATAATCGAACGATGCGTTGTGTGCAACAATGATCTTGTCGCTTGTCATTTCTACAATTTTTTTCGCAACCTCATAGAAATACGGCGCATCAGCAACCATATCATTTGTGATGCCGGTCAGGTTGGTGATAAAATAAGGAATGTTGATTTCAGGGTTGATCAGCGTGTTGTATTGATCAACTATTTTTTCACCATCATGGATAACTATTGCAATCTCAGTTATCTTATCAACCTTGCGACCTCCGGTAGTTTCTATGTCAATGATGGCATACATTATTTATGGTAATAGCTATTGCGAAAATAGTAAGAAATAACAGGGTGGGGGAGTATTATTTTTAATAAAAATGTTAATGGCTTGTTAGTATCTTTTGATAAATTATTTTTCCAAATTCACGATTTTGGCATGGCATTACTAATTTCAAAAATATCAGTTGTTTCAAAATTCAAAATTTTATTCAGCAGAAAAAGTTATCACCAATTTATTTTTCGTAAAAAGAAATTTAAACATTCAATTGAAAATTCAACAAAGAATTTACCTTTGCCCAGATTAAAAACTAATGAAATGTTCAAATACGATAACAGAGGAAAAAACGAAAACGCAAAAAACATCATAGAATACCTTAAACAATCACGTGGAATACTCATCAGCCCGCAGTCGGCCGACCGCCTTGTATATTTATTAAATCTGCGGCACATCATGGTTGATTCAGTTGCTGTTTCAGGACAAGAATTAAACACAGGTAAGATGGTTGAAACCACTATAAATATCAAAGAAATTAATCAAAATATTCGTAACGCAACAATGGCCAATGGGGTTAAATAGCCTGCACCACAAATTTTATTTTAAAGCGGTATTTTGACATGAGCATAATTTGAAATGGATACTTTAGGAATCAATATTGACAACTTTAATTTAAAGCCTGAATTTTTTAATCATCAAAGCACATTGCATGGTATTGATCATACATACCGTGTCATGTGCCATGTGTTGAAAATTGGCTCATTTTTACAATATCCAAAGGAAACCAGGCTTGCTTTTTTCGCCGCCTTTATTCATGATATGGCAAGAAAACATGATGGTAAATGCAGCGAACACGGAAAATGGTCGGCTGATGAAAAGCTACCGGAATTTGTTCCTTTATTTAAAGAAAACGGGCTTGTTGAAAATGAAATTCCGGAGTTGTATGATGCCGTTGCCTTTCATTCCGTACCACAAGATCTGCCCCATGATCATCCACATTATATTACTTCTGCAATTCTAAAGGATGCTGACGCATTGGACAGGATCAGGATACATCGTTTTGATCTCAAATTAAAATACCTGCGATTTGATGAAAGTAAAGCTCTGGTGAAGTTTGCAAGAGAATTTTACTATAATACAAGAAATGCCGGATTTACTACATTCAGGGAATATTTTGATTACTTATGCACGAAGTCATGATGTAAGTGTACGCTATATAGGTTTCATTTAGTTTTCACGGGTAAATTTTATTTTGATGTGATGGCATAGTAATTATCAAGTCTGAAGAAGAAGAAATCTCTATCTCTGGTTCCTCTATTTAAAGAAATAAACTTTTGTATTTTACTATTGATAGATTCTGCCAAAGCATTAGTTTG
>CAISZK010000407.1 GCA_903889915.1 uncultured Bacteroidota bacterium | reverse complement strand
GTACTGCAGTTTCCTGATGGGATACTGCAGTTTCGTGACGGGAAACGACAGTAACGCGATCCGTTACTACAGTTTCATGACGCGTTACTGCAGTTTCGTGATGGGAAACGACAGTAACGTGATCCGTTACTACAGTTTCGCGACGCGTTACTGTAGTTTCGTGACGGGAAACGACAGTAACGCGATCCGTTACTGCAGTTTCGTGACGCGTTACTACACTACCGTTTGTTAAAAAATGATTTTGAATACTCCGTTTAGCACTAATAATAAACAATGAATCAATTATTTAATCAGGAAATTGAATGATCTTTAAAAACTTTGCATGATTGCATAAAAATCAACTTCGCCGACACCGGTATGCTCATTTTCATTAACCGTTACATCCGTACTAAGCCCAAAGCAAAGGGAATTTAAAATAGGAATCAAAAAAATGTAAAATGTAAAATGTAAAATGTAAAATTTCAAATGCAAAATGTAAAAGTACCGGAACCCATCAATCCCTTCCTTCACACGTTTAACAAAATAATCTCGTTTGTTTTTGCTTTTCGTCAATGAATTTGTTTATCTTTGTGCTTGGAATTTTTTAATTATGGCAAAGCAGAAGACCCACGAGAAACCGAAAAGTAAAAAATCATTATCACTTACAGGAGAATTGGTGTTGCACAATGACGATTTCAACACCTTTGATTTTGTGATCAAATCTCTTGTTGAAATATGCAATCATGAGCCTGAACAGGCAGAGCAATGCGCGATGATCGTTCATTATAAAGGAAAATGCTCCATTGTGACAGGTCCCATTGCTGAACTGGAACCAATGGTGAAAGAGCTAAACAATCGCGGCCTTACAGCCAACATTGAGTAAAGTTTCAAGACGCAAGTCTCAAATTCCAAGTCCCAAGGGGGCTCAATCTTGGAATTTGTATCTTTGAATTTGGAATTTGGAATTTTGATTTAGCAGATGCGGGGCAGTTGTTCTCCCGCAAGCATATTAATAATACGTTTGCCACCGATGCCGGTGTTCATCACCACCATTCCCTTGTCGGTTTCGGTGATCTCACCAATAATTGCGGCATCTTTTCCCAAAGGATCTTTTCTCATTTTGTACAGAACCAGGTCGGCATCACATTCATCAACCACCATTACCAGCTTGCCTTCGTTGGCCATATACATCGCATCGAAGCCAAACATTTCGCATAGTCCGCGCACACTTTCCTGCACAGGGATGGAATCTTCGTTCAATTCAATGCCTATATTGTGTTTTTCGGCAAGCTCACAAAGCACTGTTGCCAGTCCGCCGCGTGTAGCATCGCGCATGAATTTGACGTTGTCGGTAATGGTAACAATTTTATTGACCATCAGGCTCAGCGAAGCGCAATCCGACAGCACACTGTTGGTATATTCAATGCTGTTGCGTGCACAGAGTATTGCGGTGCCATGATCGCCCAGTGTGCCATTGACAATGATCTTGTCGCCTGCTTTGATATTTAATCCGAAACTGATATTTTTTCTTTTTTCTTCGAAATATCCAACGCCGGCGGTGTTGATAAATATCTTGTCGCATTTTCCTTTATCCACAACTTTGGTGTCGCCGGTAACGATGGCCACACCTGCATGCTTTGCTTCGTCGGCCATAGATTTTACAATGGTTTCGAGGTCTGCAAGAGGAAAACCCTCTTCGATGATAAAACTGCAACTCAGGTAGGCAGGCCGTGCACCCGAAACAGTGAGATCGTTGACAGTGCCACAAACAGCAAGCTTTCCGATATTCCCACCCGGAAAAAAGATAGGATCCACAACGTAGGAATCCGTGGTGAACGCCAGCGTGCGGACATCAATGTCCAGTACTGCTGAATCGGTTTGCTCCCTTAAAATGGGATTGTCGAAGTATTTTACAAATAAATTGCTTATCAAATCGTGCGTGATCTTGCCGCCGCTGCCGTGATTGAGTAAAACTGTATCGTTTGCCATTATTCGGGTTTTTGATTTAAGATTTTGTTCAAAGTTTAAAGTTCAAGGTTCAAGGTTCAGTGTTCGCTAAATTTTACATTTTGCATTTAGAATTTTACATTCTACATTTTTTCCCTTTTCTTTCGATTGCTAAATTACATTTTATTCAACAATCTGCTTTGATAATTCTAATTTTGCAAAAATAATAATTCTACGAATGATCCTTCTTGCGCCATTGCAAAGTTTTACTGACTATCATTTCCGCAATGCTTTCAGCATGCACTACACAGGCATTGACGGCGCAGTAAGTCCGTTTATTTCGTTGCTGAAAGGGGAGAAGGGAAAACCGCGAATTGCCAGGGACGTTCTGCCATCGAACAACCGCAGCATCCCTGTTATACCTCAGATACTCGGAAACGATGCTGCGCTTTTCATTCAGATGGCTGAATTTCTTCATCGCTGGGGATATGAAAAGATCAACTGGAACCTGGGTTGCCCGGTAAGAAGCATCACACGCAAACAAAGAGGCTCCGGACTGATCCCTTATCCTGATTTGATACGCGAAATGCTTGAAAAAATCATTCCTAACATTCCCCAGTCATTGTCAGTGAAAATACGACTAGGCTTGAACAATACGGATGAAATTTATCAGCTTGTCCCGGTGCTGAATGATTTCCCGTTGGAAAATATTATTGTGCATGCCCGCATTGGTGCGCAGATGTACGAAGGAAATGTTCAGCACGATGTTTTGCAAAAATGTCTTCCCCTGTTCAGGCATGAGGTTATTTACAACGGTGATATTTTTTCGTATTCAGATTGCATCGCCATCAAAAACCGTTATCCGGAAATAAAAAAATGGATGATCGGCAGAGGAGTGTTCTACAATCCGTTTTTGCCTTCGATGATCAAAGGAGAGCAGGCGCCAACAAAAGAAAAAGCCAAAGAGATGTTCTTGTCTTTTCTTCTTGATCTTTACAGTGAATTTCAAAACGACAATCATCTACTCAGAGTTGAAAATAAAATAAAAATGCTGTGGGAATTATTCAGCAAGGGGTTTGTGAATTCAGATAGTGTTTTCGACCAGATATCCCATGCCCCGACAATGAATGATATTGTTACAATAACCAGGAAATTGGTGGAAACAGAAGAGATGAAGAACCCTTGAACACTCCAAACCCTTTAAACCTTTCAAACCCTTCAAACCCTTCCTTCCGACAATAATTGTTAACGTTTTTCGGAACACTTTTTTTTGCCTTATCTTTGCATAAGGATAAAATAAAAATTATGAAGAAAATCGGACTCGTTGTTACCATGTTGGTGGTTTTATTGGTAGCATGTAAAAAGAAAGACAATAACGGTCCCATTACAGGCCAACCGTTCAAATTCATCAGCCTTTCCGCATCTGATACAAGCATTGCCGTAAACGGACTTACCACTCTTACTGCTGTTGCAACCGGTGACGGACTTACCTACACCTGGTCGGCTTTGTATGGAACCATTATCGGAAGTGGCGCCGTGGTTCAATACACCGTTTGCCATGCCGACAATTTCAAAGTCATGTGTGTTATCAAAGATGTTAATAACAATACTCTAAAAGACAGCATTTATATCAATGTCAAATAAAAGAACAGCATGCCTGCTGCTCGCGGCATTACTTTTACTTGTTTCACAAAATATTTTTTCGCAATGTTGCTCGTCAGGAAGTCCTGCGGGAGCATCCACTTTTGTGGGATTGTTGAATAAAAAAGACATTCGTGTCATTACTTATTACAGGAACAATTATTCCGACACATATTTCAGCGGAGCTGTGAAGCAAACGGATTTCACTTATCTGAAAAATACTTCTTTTAAATTTTTCGGACTTACCCTGGGCTACGGGATAACGAAGAAGATCACTGCTGAATATGAAATGGGCTATTTTATCAGCAAGGTGCAGGTGTATAAATTTACTCCCAATACCACTACAACGGTTAAAGGTTTTGGGTTGGGAAACGGCTTTGTTACGTTAAAGTACGGTGCTTATGTGAAACCTGAGAAAAACATTGAGGTAACGATAGGAGCAGGGGCTAAATTCCCTTTTTCTACGCAGCCACAGTTTGTGAATTATGTAATTATTCCGCGCGACCTGCAGCCTTCAACAGGTGTTTTCGGAATGACGGGATTGTTGTTTTTTAATAAAGGTTTTCCCGGTATCTCGCTGCGGGTGTTCAGCCTGAATAAATATGAACTGAATGGCGCCAGCAAATATGATTTCGGAACAGGGAAATACGATGCAAATTATTCTTACAAGTATGGCAACATGCTGATGAATTCAATCTTCGTTTCAAAAAAGATCGTCAACAATTTCTTTGGTGTGCTTCAGTTCAGAAGTGAGAACAGGCAAGCTGATCATGTGAATGGTGTGCTTGAACAGAACACCGGGAATGAAGTTTTGTACGTATCACCGCAATTGAGTTATTCAATAGTAGGTAAATGGCATTTGGCTGTTATGGGAGATTACCCATTATACAAGAACTATACGGGAAAACAAATGACTCCAAAATATTCGTGGGCACTAAGCCTTACGAGGGATTTCAACTGTGGTAAAAAGAAGTAATCCCAAAGTTGCCTAAAACATATATCCTATCCTGATGACAGGATTCAGATAAAAGATGTCGAATTTGGAAATACCCTCCGGTTGGTCATACGATTTGAAATGGATGCTGGTGAATATCATCTTATCTAGCGGCGTAGGATAGATCTTTGAGTAGGTCATGCTAAAATTCTTTGGGTCGTTGTTGGTTATCCGTCCCCATTCATATCCTATTTCCAAAGCAATATCAAAAGTGAAAAATTTCTTTATCATACCTTTTCTCCCAAAAATCATTTTTACAACATTCGATTTTAATGGAAGAATGGGATCAGAGTTTTTATAAGCAGGGAAAGGGTTGTCTTTACCGGTAATGTGAACGGTCATCTGTGCGTTGTTGTGTGCGTATCCATAACCGAGGTAATATCCCAAAGGAGCCTGCATATTCGTTGTATAACTGGAATAGGTAAGAAAACTCAGTCCCCAACCAAAATTATTAAACTTCAGGTCGTAATTGAAATTATTATAATTTAAAGGGTAGTTTTCCTGGGTGCTTTTGATCCCTTTCAGCAATTCAAGATTGAAAGCTGTGCCGCGACCAAGGCAGAACTCGTAATTCAAATTAAATTCGGTTTCTTTTGCAAGATCCAGAAGATCGAGCGAAACAAGATTTCTTTTACCAAGATAACCCACCTGTGAGAAGAGCAGGGCGGGGGCGAAGATCATTATGAGGAGAAATATTTTTTTCATTTCAGATAACTTTAAACATTAAACATTGAACATTAAACTTTGAACTAAATGACTCGCACTTATTCCCAGTTCCTACGCTTACCTTTCTTCCTGTACCTGTCGCAATCTTTAAAATTATAATAAACCGTGTTCATAAAGTTCAATGGAGTGATTTTATAAGTAACAATTTTTGAAGAATAATATCCGCTCAGATCCTTTGATATTGGCTGAAAAGAAAAGTATTCCATCTCGTATTGATGTTGTCGCGATCCCATGTAAAGTGCTGTAAAGAAACGTTTGAAAGCACCCAAATAGTAAAAAGGATTTATTAGGTTAAGGAGTTTGACTATCCTCGTTTTGTCGTTATAACTTTTGGTTGAAATATACTCAATAGATTTAAGTCTGTTCTCCCTGAAAAAGCTCCAGAAAGCAGGATTCAGCACGAAAAGATCAACCACAGATTTTTTTACGTTTTGTTTTTCTTCATCAAAATTATAGTAATTGTAATCGTTTTTCTTTTGTTTTTGCTGCGAGATGTAACAGTTCATGGAGGAGATGATAGTCTTGCGGTATTCAAGAACCATATTGATATCGGTGGTTTCGATATCGGGGATGTACACAACGGTTTTCTGCGGGAATTTCCTTGCTGTATAAGTGTTCATGCAATCACGGTAACAGTGGAATTTATCATCCGACATTAAAAAACGTTCATGAAGTCCGTAGAAATGATCCTCCCAGAAATCCACTTTGTCAACAAGTACGAGTTCTTTCGTTGCAAGTGTGTCTATGAGGTCGTTTTTCATCAGTGCATCAGCAAAGGCAGGGTAGGCACCGGATTTGTTACTTGTATAAACTTTGATAAGCGAGTCCGATTTGCTTGTGTTGTCAAGTGATCTTTGATACAATGCATCGGAAAGAAAAATTTCTGTGTTCTTTTTTCCTTCGCCGATCTTAATAAAATATTTCAGTGCTTCATCATAGGTTGTAAATGCGCAAAGATTGGGATCAGCAAGCTCCGTGGCTTTTATGTTATCGTAAACTGTGCTGTCGCGGACAATCATCCGAAGGCATTTATGCACGTTGTTTTTTGCAGTGATAAATGAAGGATAGTTGTTTTGCATAAAAGGTTTTTTCCCTGATTGTTTATCAAGGTATATCTCACGTCTGACGGATTCAACAAGAAAATAAAGATAAAGATTGTCCGAAGGATTCTGTAAATAATAAACGTAGGACTTTTCCACACATTCGTTAAGCATGTTTTTTTCAAGCAAAATGTTCAGTGATTCATATCTTGCGTATGATTGCAGCAGTTGAAAAGTGTCATTACTCACAACAAATTCTTTTGAATCCTTATGGTTCAAAGCAGGCATTGTTGCTTTCAGTTTGTTGTAGCGCTCGCTGGTCACAGGGTGCGACGAAAGTCTGTTTTCCGTTTGATCGTCGCCGCTGCCATTGTCGCCTCTATGCACATTGGTCATTCTTTTGACTTTGCCAAGATCATAACCCTTTTCCATGTTGATCACCTGATTCCAGTCGGCAAGCTGGTATTTCAGATCATAGCCTGCATTGGCTGCTAAAATGTAGCCAAGACTGTCGGCAGCATTTTCATTTTCCCTGCTGTGGCTGGCCTGATCAAATTGCATTTCGATCTTCTCCCTGTTTTTCTTGCGTTTCGATTTTAAAGACTGGAAATATTCTTTCTCCGCATGACGCAGCAAAAAGTGAGAAAGCTCATGCGCCATGCTGATTGCCAGCGCTGACTCAGAATTCATATCTGCAAACAATCCAACATTGACAAACAGCGAACCATCATGAATTGCAAAGGCATTATAGTCGGCATCGTTCGCAAGGTAAACGTAGATGTTATACTTTTTGGCCGAATCAGGAATAAGTTTTTGAATAATTTCATTCAGATAATGCTCCATTGCAGTCCAGCCAATATACACATCGCCCGAAGTGAACAAGTCGCTTTTGCCATAGGAATAATATTCTGCGAACCTCTGCCAATCGGCTTTTTTGTGCTTTGCCGCATCAGGATTGTTCATGAGTTTTTGATATTCATCAATACCTTTCACCAAATAGCGGGCAGGAATGGTGTCGGGATATTTGTAAAACGTGTAATTACTTTGCGAATAAATAAGGGATGAGAACGCGAAGCTAAACAGGAGTATGAAAAGTTTGGTTAGTTTAAGCATGAGTTAATTTTTAAGCTGGATTAGAGATTAAGGTAAATCACTTTAACATCGAGGTTAATTATTCTTTTTCATGGTATTGATTTTATAGGTTGTAAAAGTATGTAAAATAAATATTCGTAAAGTTCTGAAAATGAAAAAAAATTTTGCACTTCATTTGTTGATAACCAAATGGACTCTTATATCGCTTTTTAATTCAGTGACTTTGTTTTTAATTTCAGTGGTTGAAAAAAAATATTTAATTCTGATTAAAAAAAAATTAATTTTGTTTCGCAAAACTTTTTATCAACCTAAGTTTAATTAAAATCAAAAAAAATGAACACTTCTGAAATGAAACTTGCCATTCGTTATGGCGGCAAAATTGTCTTTGTACCTCAGTCCAGAATTATTTATTGTAAAACGGAGGGCAAAAATTCAAAGATTTACTTTATGGATGGTTCAACCTGTCTTTTAAAAAAGATCCCTTTGGTGAAATTAATAGAAAAATTAGACAGATCAAGGTTTTTATTTTCACACATTGCATACATTATCAATACGGATATTGTTACTTCAATAAGCAAATCTACCAGTGCAATTCATAAGGTGTTTCTTAACAATTCTATCGAAGTTCCATTGTCTTCATCGAGAAAAGTGGAACTGTTAAATTATATTGGAAGAAACATGGTTTACGGGAAAATCCAAAATCCGTTGTAAAACACTGAACGGTTTGGTGTCGAAATGTTTTTTTAGTGTCTGCACATAATGGTAATTAAATGCATTGACCTGATGAAATAGATTTGAACTAATTCAACATATATTTACAAGAATGGTTCAGATATTATCTATCTTGAAAATTGAAAATTATTGTATCTTTACAAAATAATTTTTCAATACAGTGATGGATACAAATCATCAAATATTAAGTGATCTCAAAAATTATTTACTTCTTCATTTGGGAGAAGAAATCAAGGACGTTATCCTGTTTGGATCCCGCATTACTACTGACTATACGGTTGATTCCGATTATGATGTTTTAATAATCGTAAATAGAAGTTATGATAACAAATATGAAGAGACAGTGTACAACCTGTGCTATGATCTGGACCTGAAGTATGATATTCTGATTGATCCTCATATTTTATCAACATCGGAGCTGAAAACTTTGAGAGGGAAACAACCAATTTTTATCAATGCAATTAATAAAGGTTTACACGCATGACATTTTTTGAGTATTATCATTTTTCACTCCCCTTAAATAACTTTTTTGTATAAATAAATTGTCAGTTATGAAAAAGAAATACCTCTTCCTTTTCCTTATTCTTCTACTAACTTTAAATATCCCATGTTCTTTCTCTGCTAATGTTGTTGTAACAAATACCAACGACAATGGTACGGGAAGTCTGCGTGATGCCATCAATATTGCCAATCTATCATTTACCTACGATACCATTAAATTCAATATTCCAATTTCTGATGGAGGTTATAATGCCACTACAGGCCTTTGGACAATCATTCCTGATTCTACATTGCCTTATGTTTTTGGTGGTCATATCGTCATTGATGGAACTACCCAAACTGCAAATGTTGGCAACACTAACCTGTCAGGGCCTGAGATTGCTCTCTATGGCAGCGATTCTCTTGATTATGGACTGGCTCTTGTGTCAGCAAACAATGTTGTGAAAGGGCTCATCATCGGGCATTTCAACAATGGCATCCTTGTCAGCGGACCCTATGCGCAATTCAACCTGATTGAAGAAAATTATTTAGGAGTTGATTGTAGCGGAACCAATGCTTATCCCAATGGTAATGGTGTTCTTATAAGCAGCGATCTTGGCTCAAATATCATTACAAACAATGTCATTTCGGGCAATGTTTCGGAAGGTGTCCTTATTAACTTGTCCACTCTCAACCATGTTTATCATAACAAACTTGGTACGGATGTTACAGGAACAATTCCTCTTTCCAATACCGATGGCGTATTGATCTATCAGGGCACTCACAACACCATTGGCGGCAGAACAATTGCTGAACGCAACATCATTTCAGGCAACATCAATTCGGGAATTATTTTGAACGGACATGGCACAGATGGCAACCTGATACAGGGAAATTATATCGGAACTGATACTACCGGATTGCTGCCGGTGAGCAACTACACGGGAATAATCTTCAAAAGCCAGTCCAACCACAATACTATTGGTGGCGATAGCGCCAATTACAGAAATATCATTTCAGGAAATTATGAGATCGGTATTTATGTGGAGTCTTCTGACAGCAATAGGATAGTCGGGAATTACGTTGGTCCCGATATTACCGGCAATGCAGGAATATGGAATGGCGATTCGCTTTGCCAGGGCAATGGAATTGAGATCAACACAGTTTCGCGATTTAATACCATTGGCGGCTACAATGCAGGTGAACGCAATGTGATCTCAGGCAACAGGGTGTATGGTTTTATTTATTATGGCAATGTTTCCTACAATCCGCTTATCGGAAATTATATAGGCACCAATGCCACAGGCACAGCTCCGTTGTCAAATGCAACAGGTATATGCGTTGATGGCGGCTCCAATCATAATCTTATGGCGAACAATTTGCTTTCAGGGAACATCAGTTATGGCATTTTTATTGTAACTACAGGCACTTCTTACAACCAACTGAAGGGAAATCTTATCGGCACAAATGCCGCCGGAACGGATACGATCCCAAATGATATAGGGCTTACCATAGCAGGTGGCACAAGGCATAATATGATAGGCGATTCAACTGCTGCAGGCAGGAATATCATTTCAGGCAATCGTTATGACGGAATTGAAATTGCCGACCAGAAAACCGATTCAAACAGTGTTGTGGGAAATTATATTGGAACAGACATTACCGGAACGCTGCGTTTGGGTAATTCGATTGGCATTGGGTTGGCAACAAATCCAAGACACACACTTATTAGTGGAAATGTCATTTCGGGCAATAAGCGCATGGGCATGGTTATTTATCAAAATACCGACAGCAACAGGATCGTAAAAAATAAAATCGGAACTGCTGCCAATGGTACATCTCCTCTTGGCAATGGCTCTGCAGGGTTGGTGCTTGCTTATGGTCCCAAATGGAATGTTATCGGTGAGCCGGGTTTTGGAAATATCATTGCTTACAATGATTCCGATGGTGTGGTGATCGTTGATGCTGCCACAAAATACAATAAGATCTCCTCAAATTCAATATGGGGCAATATGGGATTGGGTATTGATCTGTTTCCTCCGTTTGTCAATGCAAATGATCCTGGTGATAATGATACAGGCCCCAATGACCTGATGAATTATCCTGTGATCTCTTTGTCGGAGTATCATTCTTTCGGCAATTATGCAGTAGTAAAAGGACTGCTTGATACGCATCATCCGGAATTGTGCAGGGTTGAGATATTCAAAGCTGTTGCAAATTTCTTCAGCTATGGCGATGGTAAAACATACATGGGTTATGCTGTGCCCGACACTGCCGGTAACTGGAGCGATACATTGAATGGTATTGTTACCGGCGATGTCATCACAACCACAGCTACTGATGAATTGATGAACACTTCAGAGTTTTCAGCAAATAAAACTACTACTCTTTTTGTCGGTATCAGTGAAAATGAAATGGGTGATGGGGCCTTTATTGTTTATCCAAATCCAGTTACAGACCATTTGTTTGTTGAATGTTTTTCTAAGAATGATGATAATTTTGAAGCCAGTTTATTTGATGTTCAGGGACGGGTTTTATTAAGTGCAACGCCTTGCATGAATTCGAATGCAAAACATCAAATTGAATTAGACCTAAAGAATCTTTCTTCAGGGATTTATTTTATTAAAGCTATTAAAGGGAATAACGTGAGTGTTTCGAAAATTATAAAAATTGATAATTGATAAACTTTATTGACTAAATATACGTACAAAGAAAGTGTTTGAAAATTGAAAGAAGTTTTAGTTTTACTGACAGAATTTTCAGTAAACTTTTCCAAAGTGAAGAAAACTTTGGAAAAGTATGAGTCCAAAGCAATTAGAAAAAATAATTATTGATTAAATAGCAAAATGTTTACTAAAGCTACTGCAATAAAACAAGCAAAACAATTTTTAATTGATTGTCGCAAGATCCCTATTAAAATTAATAAGGCTGTCTTGTTTGGTTCTGTTATTAAGGGAACTTCAAATGAATATTCAGATGTGGATATAGCGATATTTTCAGAAGACTTTACTGATAATGTCCTTTTAAACATTGATATTATTGGTCGTGTAAATATTCATTACCCTAACCTGGATGTGCATACATTTCCGGCTTCAGCTTATAAAAAAAATGAAATGCTTATTGATGAAATAAAGCATTACGGATTAGAAATTAAATAAAACCAAACAAATCAATAAACTTCATAATCTTACTCTAATTATTACCATAACAATCAAACTATGAAAAAAACAATTTTTACTCTTGTCTTATCTGCAATTCTGTCGTTTAGTTTTGCGCAAAAAACAGTCATTAATTCTATTGCCGATGGACTTTGGTTGATGCCCACAACATGGGATTGTGCATGCATT
>CAISZK010000406.1 GCA_903889915.1 uncultured Bacteroidota bacterium | reverse complement strand
ATTCGATCCTGAATTTTTCGGGACACAAAAAAACAAACTTGCTTTTCAATGCTTTGCGTATCTTGATGTCTTAGTGTCTTAGCGGCATTTTTGTGTTTTATTACTTTTCGGAGTAGGTTCAAAGATCACGGTCATCATAAAGATCAGTGTTCCCCTTTTTATTTTAGATTTTGTTCAGAGTTCAAGGATTGAATAAATTGGAGACTTTAATTTTTGCAGCCTTTCGTTATTTTTAATAGTTTTTTTATAATCATGAATTTTTCTTCCTGTTGTTTTGATTGTTTAATTTCCTTATCAATATCTATTTTCTTAAATCCTTCATTCAGGCGCTTCTCCTCATCGGGGCATTCCACTATAATTGTGTCAGGGAAATTTCCCTGTTCTGAGGTAATATAAATTCTATCGCCCTTTGCCATTGCATCAGCATAAAGCAAAGCAGTTCCTTCTTTTTTAAGCAGTATTACCGGTGGATCCTTTATTTTGTATAAAGGTTCTTTTTTGCCGTTGTTTATTTTCGTTCCTGTTCTTTTGAATTTTTTATTTGCCCACTTTGAGGCTGTTCGTAAATTGATATTTGCAATTACCGTTAATGTTAAGGGATGATGATGGTTATGATACATCATAATTGTGAATGCCTTTAACTGAGTGGATTTTGCCCATGACAATTTTTTTATATTTTTTGAAACCAAACAGAAGATGCAGTTAACCAGTAATATGAATTTCGAAGTGTTCGCGTTTAGGGTGCTACTAATCTCCTCTTTTGATTGCAAGGCATGTTTATTCACCCGGTAAAGATACTGTATTTAAATAATATAGAACAGGTAAAAATTCAAAAGGCATTTTTTCCGACAAGATTTTCCAATATGACGTTTTAAAAAAACTTAAAATAAGTGGTGACTTTTTACAAAATATCCGACAGAAACTCTCTGCCCATATAGCTTTTGGTATGCTCAAAGAAAAAATGAAAAAAACCTGAAATAAACCGGAAAATGAATTATGCGATTGTTACCTTTACATTCAAATCTTAATAATTAAAGCTATGACAATAAATGAAATTTTAGAAGAAAGCGAAAGAAATGGTATCGTACCTATTATCATGACAATAGTGTCGCAAAATGACATCACCCGGCATCCGAAAGTGGTGATTAAGTATCCTTTGGGTGATCACCCAAACATCATTATCAAGGCCCAGGCCATACATGATGCAATGAAAACGAGTCCCTGGACATCCGGAATAACTGGGATAGTCACAAAACTTGCATCATTTCAAACAGACATCGCAACTTACACCTCGCTTGAAGCCAATGCAAAACGCGTAAGTGGCGGTGTTGGCGCCCGCGATACTTTTTCATCAACATTCATCACCGAAACCTCAGAGGATCTTAGGGTCATTGTACAAGGTGTTGTAAACCTGAACAAAACCAGCGCTATTGATATAGCAAAATCCTGCGATATGGAGATACAGGGTGCCGGTGGAAGATCGCCTTTTAAATGGACAGTTACACATGGGAAACTAAGTGGCTCAGTGGATCTGTCTGCTGATATCAGTGAATACAACACCAGGAGGTATTGTTCACAGTGGCAACGAACTAAAGATGCAAGCGATCCTGCTTCATGGTATTTATTAGAAAATGAAATTTTACCAACTTTGCAAGCCAAAACAACTGTGTTTGACCTTAGGGTAAAAGATACAGTTTCGTTCAGATTCAGACTTATTTTATCCGATGGTCCAACTGAGTGGAGCGATGTGATCCAAATTATTATTATCTGATTCAACCTGTAAAAATCAACCGTAAAAAATTGGGTTGATCATTCAACAAATTCCAGGAAAAAAGTTAAAGAAATTGCTTTTTCCTGGATTTTTGTTTTTTATACCTGCAAGCCTGTATTTTTATAAAAGACACTGGTTACCTGATTTTTATCAACAATAGCAATTATTGTGACGGTAATTGCTAATACCGTCACACTATTAGCAATTATTGAGACGGTAATCGCCAATACCGTCACACTAT
>CAISZK010000405.1 GCA_903889915.1 uncultured Bacteroidota bacterium | reverse complement strand
TACTTTTGCAAATAAATTCAAAACTTATCAATAATGAAAAAAAAGAACAAAAAGCAAACCTTATCACTGCCGCCAGTGCAAAGGTAGCGGGTTTTTCTGAACTTTTAGCAGACTTCAAAAAAAAGATTTCGCTTTCGGGAAAAAGTGAAAGCACATTTAGAAATTATTCTATCCACCTGGCAGCGATGGCGCTGTATTTCGGCTGCCTGCCGACAGAATTGGAACCGGATGAAATAGATGATTACCTGTATTATTTGCAGCAGGAACATGACACTCCTTCTGATTCGTATTTTAAACACACAGTATTTGGACTCCGCTTTGTTTTCAAGATGCGCGGACTGAATGAAAAACGGATTAGACTACCCAAGCTCCACCATGAAAAAAAACTTCCTGTGGTATTGAGCAGAGAAGAAGTAAAGCGACTTTTGAAAACTCCGGAAATGCTCAAACACCGGGTTCTTTTTGGGATACTGTATGGATGCGGATTGCGTTGTTTTGAAGTAAGAAACATCAAGTTATCCAATTTGGATTTCGATCGCAAAATGTTGCATGTGCAACAAGGCAAAGGGAGCAAAGATCGTTATGTGCCGTTATGTGATATACTCATACGCGGGCTTAAAACTTACATTACTCAGGAGAAGCCCAATGTATGGCTGTTTAATGGAAAGCCAGGTGAACGTGCCGGAGGTGATTTTGATAATCGCTATTCAAACAGAAGTATCCAGAGTGTGGTAAAGAAAGCAGTAAAAGAAGCAGGTATTATAAAAGAAGTGAGTGTTCACACCCTGCGGCATACTTACGCTACTCATCTTTTGGAAGATGGCCTGGACATTTTATCCATTCAAAAGCTCATGGGTCACACGTGCATTCAATCCACGCTGATTTACCTGCATGTTGCCCGGATAATGCCAAAACGGACATTTAGTCCAATGGAAACGCTTTACCCGGGTAAAAAGTAGTAATGCGCACTTCTTTTGAGGTGGCCGGTGTTTTAAGAAATCATTGGTCACAGGTGGAGCAAGATGCTCACATCAATGCCTGGCAATTGCGTACATTGGGCGCAATCAAGCGTTGCCGTACAGCCGAATTAGGCGGGCATGTGGATGCTTGTACATCATGCGGAACCATTCGCATCAGTTATGATAGTTGCAGAAACAGGCATTGCCCAAAGTGCCAGGGGAAGAACAGGGAGGAGTGGATTCGGAAAAGAGAAACCGAACTTCTACCTGTCCCGTATTTCCATGTGGTATTCACTCTTCCAGACTTGCTAAATCAATTAGCATTGCATAAACCTAAAGAAGTTTACGACGCACTGTTTGAGGCATCATGGGGCACTGTGAACACTTTTGGCAAAGACCACAAACATTTGGGCGCAAACACGGGGATGATTGCTATTCTGCATACATGGGGGCAAACAATGACACTGCATCCCCATGTGCATTGCATTGTTCCCGGAGGCGGTCTAACTGATCAAGGGCGATGGAAAACTGCTCGCAGCAAAGGTAAGTTCCTGTTTCCGGTTAAAGCCATGAGCAAAGTGTTTAGGGCAAAATATGTGGAAGCGCTTGAGAATAAGATTGGCGTTTTGGATAAAAAGTTGAAAAACGATTTATTCAAAAAGAAATGGGTTGTTTATGCCAAGCGGCCATTTGGTGAACCAAAGGATGTGTTGGAATATCTTGGTCGCTATACACACAAAGTTGCTATCAGCAATCATCGCATCATAAACGTTAACAAAAACACTGTAACATTCACCTATAAGGATTATCGTCAGGGTGGAAAAAAATTGGAGATGCCCTTAGATAGCATAGAGTTTATTCGCAGGTTTGCTATGCACATATTGCCCAAGAAATTTGTAAAGATCAGGCATTACGGAATATTGAGCAGTACCAGCAAAAAGGTAACTATTCCAAAAATATTACTGCAAATGCCAACTAACGAAACAAAATTAATCCAACAAGTTATTATCGTGGAACCTTTTAATCCAAGGATGTGTCCATGCTGCAAAACAGAAACTATGCTTACTATAGAAAATCTGCCTAAAAGAGGTCCGCCTAAACTTGAGTTATCGTCACTATTAGCATCTAAATCATTCAGCAATTAATCACTGCATTTTAGCGGGGTGATATTGTATTGTCCAAAAACGGAAATTTTAAAGAAAATTGTAAAGAGAGAAGAAAAAATAATGAGTAAAGTAGAATAAAAGCAACAAATCCTGTCTCAAAATATACCCTTTGAGCATTCCCAGCCGAGGGTAAGCCAGTAAAACGGCACTCCATCCCCTGAATTAAAAAGCGATATCCCCATAATGAAGAGCGGCTTCGTGCAACTTAAGGCTTCATCGTTTTCACTGCGTGCACAACGAAGCCTTAGTTATTATCAACTGGGCGATTATTATTTTATTAATTACCATAAATTGCTTTAAAATATGCTTTTGCCCAAGCTGTTATTAAAGCATCAATAGAAGGATATTTTTTTGTATAACCACCAGTATACGTACTGGAAGAAAAATATTCATTATTTACACAAT
This sequence comes from uncultured Bacteroidota bacterium, assembly GCA_903889915.1. Lineage (GTDB taxonomy): Bacteria > Bacteroidota > Bacteroidia > Bacteroidales > CG2-30-32-10 > CAISZK01. The sequence goes on along the minus strand of CAISZK010000405.1, from coordinate 1,422 downwards.
CAATTCCACCTATAACAGGACAACTATAAAAAGCAGGTTCAGAACTATTAATATAATCAGGCTGAGTTGTATAATAAACTTTAAATTTGTCATAATAAATACCATTATTATAAACCTTGTAATAATATGTACTTAATCCATATGAGGATTCAAATTTATCTAATTCATAGGTGTATTTAGCTGAAGTACTACTTGAAGTTGTTGTTGAAGTACTGGTTGACGTAGAAACAGCTCCCAAAATATTTTCAGGTTTTAATAAATATACACCCTTTTTTGTTTTATGTGCAGTTGTTGCATAAAGATAATTACCTAATGCTGCAAAATGACCAATAGATACTGTAGTGTATTCCAAAGGCAATCCCTCATTGACAATAGACCAACTATCTCCATCATTTGTACTCATGTATACACCATTCTGATATTTATCATTATTAGATTCCATTACAATTTTTTTATCATATGCTATTATATCACCTACTGCGTACTTATATTTTAGTGTCCAGCTTATTCCATTGTCAGTTGAAATATATGCTCCTGTGCTTGCTCCTAAATATAAATTTGAGCCATATTTGGAAATACCATTTATTTGGTCATCTTTGAATGTTGTTGCTGTCCATGTAGTACCATAATCTGTTGATGAAAATAGACCCCGAAAACATCCTGCAAATATTTTTTTACCGTTAATCTTAATTTTACTTATCCATTTATTATAATCAGTTGTTAAACCATTATTCAATGCAGTCCAACTTGCGCCATAATTTGTTGTAAAAAAAACACCTCCTTCGAAGGTGCCAGCATATATAGCGCTATAGTAATTATCTAACGTAAAAATTTTATTATTTGTCAATCCTGTATTAACAGCTATCCAGCTCGTACCTTTATTTGTAGATAAATAAACTCCATCTCCATTGGTTCCAACAAATAAATAATTTCCATATACTAAAATTGAACTAATGTTTGCTGCCGCTGGTATCCCATTACTTATTGATGTCCAAATTTTGCCACTATCCGATGAAATATAAACCAACCCATCATTAGTACCTGCATAAATATTACTGCCATATGCCGTTAATGTAGTAACATTTTTGTCTGAAAGTCCACATTGCACCCATTGTGCATTTGAAAAATAAATATGCGCTACAAATACAAGAAAAAATAAAGTTGTTTTTTTCATAAATTTTGTTTTAAGTTAATTGTTAATTTTTATTTGTCAAGTTTATATTATGTTGTCAAGTTTGTAAACCGCTGTCAAGTTTATTGTACCCTGTCAAGCTCGTACTACGCTTTCTTTTCTTCGCCTTGTTGATAACGCCTCAATAGTTGCCTAGGCAGCTATTTCAACTATATAATTTGTTGTGGCAGCTATTGCTTTTTTGCTTTTAAAAAATCTATTAATCAGCAAATTAATTATTTTATTTTTCG
>CAISZK010000404.1 GCA_903889915.1 uncultured Bacteroidota bacterium | reverse complement strand
TTATATCTGGTCACCTTCTGCCTCCCTGGATAATGCGACCATTTCAAACCCTACAGCACATCCAACTACCACCACCACCTATACAGTTTCGATTTCAACGGCAGGCTGCAATGTTACAAAATCAGTGACCATAACAGTCAAAACAATAAATGCCGGAATAACCCCCGACACTTCAATTTGCTCAGGAGAACCGGCATATCTGCATGCTTCGGGAGGCAACACTTATTTCTGGATTCCGCCAAATGGAATAAATAATCAGTACAGTTCTTCTCCTGTTGCTACTCCCGATTCATCAACAACGTATTTTGTCACCATCTCAGATGGCGGTTGCGAAAAAGTTGAATCTGTCTTTATTTCAGTCTATGATTGTACCCTTATCATTCCAAATGTTTTTACACCAAACGGAGACGAAATAAATGATGTTTTCAATATCGAGTATGATGGGATAGAATCCTATTCCCTGATAATTTTTAACCGCTGGGGAAAAATAGTATATACCACTAACGACAAAAACCTACACTGGAACGGCAAGACCCCTGATGGCAGAAATGCTTCCGAAGGTGTTTATTATTACATTTTGGATGTAGGTCCGAAAACCTATCATGGCACAGTTACCCTGTTGAGATGAAAATGAAATAAGATTCTGAAAGAAATTGCACCAATTGGAATAAGGGGAAATTAATTGCCAATCTTCAAAGATTTCCTACTGGTTTTTCGTAAATTTCAACATCGCCACCACTTCAAAAACAGTGTATGCTACATACAAAATAAAGAAGGCAAGGATAAACCTAACAGCATCTTCTTTGTGTGTAAAAATATATGTAAGCAGCACCATAAAATAGATCATCAATTTCAAAAACGTCGCGATCATGAAGCGATTGATGAAACTACTGAATTTTGTTTTAGCACTACTGGCGAGAAAGAAATAAATGCCTGCAGTTACTCCAAAGAAAAAAGGAAACAGCCAGGGCAATAAAGGACTGAAATTGCTTGCAGGCATGAAGAATGTCAGACTATATGCAATTGCAGCCAGAATGACCGAAAACACAAGAAGACTTATTGTAAATTTACCTGAAAGTGTTTTCATTTTTTAAGAAGGTTTGGAAACTTTTTAATTATTCTCAAGTTGAAAATTCAAAATAAAAGATTCCAAATCCTAAATCATTTCTTGAGTAAATCTTTAATGACAAAATAAATTGCAAAAGCCACTGATAAAAACGAGAATAATATTGTAAACAATGGGATTTTAAAATGAAGGTATTTATCGAGCTCATAGCCGCCAAAAATTCCGCCGGCAATGATCGCCATCATTTGAAAGGCCATGGTTGAATAACGTGCATAATCATGAAGTGGGTTTTTGCGACTCATGTTGCTTTAGAGGTTCGGCTTTATCAGTAGTTTTTACTTCCTTCTGAGGTGCATTACTCATTGAACAGTGGCATGAAAACAAAGCGCCTGGTTCAATTGAAAGCTTGCCTGTGATAACATCACCATTCAGTTTGGCGGTAGCTTTGAGTGATAACAACTCCGACACTGTTACATTTGCTTTGATGATACCGGAAAAATCTGCGTTCTGACAAATTATCTCTCCTTCAATGCTGCCTGTTGTGCCTACAACTACTTTTCCTTTTGCATTTAAAGAGCCGGTCAGCGTACCATCAATACGAATGTCGCCGTTCGATTTAATATCCCCATTAATGACGGTTCCTGCGCCAATCAGGTTAATGGAGGGGGATTCCTGTTCGAGACTTTTTGCCATTTTACTATTTTTTAAAATTTTATTTTATCAATTTAATCTGTAACAAATTTACAGAAATTATACCAACCCTAAAGTAATTCGTAAAAATTTTACTCAATTCCCTGCTAAATCAGATCATCAAGGATCGAATGTTTTACTTGATATAATTTTTCGTAAAAAACTTAAAATAATTATCAATATCCTTGTTCTTATACATCGTTGTGTAATTATCTACAGAAATTACAAAATGAGTATAATCTGATGGTTTCAATTTTGCAAACACAGTTTTATCTTTTCGCAGCATGTTGTAATAAAGCATTGCTTTTTCTTTATTGGAGAAATTATTTATTGTTATCAACTGTCTTGAATTATCAAGAAAAATATTGCTCACAGTAAGGTTTGAAGAACTGAAATTTTTGGTGTTGAAATCCGATATCAGATTTTTGACTTCCGACACTTTTACAGTTTTGCTCACATTGACAATCATGACGTATAAATGCAGAGCATCAGCATCAAATTTATATGCCAGTACCGAAGCGCCGGTGCTGTCTTTGGAGGCTTTTTTTGCGGTTATCTTGCCTGTCCAGAAATCAAGAAGATCTTCAGCAATTGGTTTAACAGGGCTGTTGGGATATTTGCTGATAATGGCTTCAAGATTTTTTACCAGGTTCAGACTGTCTTTTCTTTTTCCGTAAGCCAAAGCTTTTAGATAAGTGAACCGTGGAGCAAGTGATGTATCTTTGCTATAGAGCATTATTCCCTGGTTAGATTTTGACATAACTGAATCCCATAAGCCTGCTTTATAATAATGGTAAGTTTCCTTGTACAATTCTGCAGCCAGATCTTTAGTGCCTGTAATGATTTTCTTAAAGTCAGGATTCTTTATGATGTTACAGTAATCGCTTTCAGGGCTTGTTGAACAAATAAGGTTTTTATAAAAAGTCTGTTTGCTGTCATCTTTAAGATCACCGTAGAGAATGTATAACTGATAGTAAGTTTTCAGAATGTAATTCTTGCTGTTTGGAAATCTTTTCACAAGGCTGTTATAGTCTTCAATCGCTTTGGGCAGGTCGGCGAGTTCATCCTGATAAATTAGTCCAATATTGTATAAGGCAACAATGATCAGTGAATCCGATTTCTTAAAATCAGCATCGGTAACGGGTATATCTTTTAAATAATAGCTTCTTTCTTTCAGTTTACTTTTAGGCACTGTTTTTACGGAGTCTGCAGAGGCTGTATCTTCAACATCGTTGGAACCAAAATCGTTTACAGCTGTTTTGTTACTAAGCCGCCACAAGTCTTCAAGTTTTCTGTTTCCCCACTTTTTAATAAATTCTGTTTTCCCGAAATTTACTGTGGTGGGATTATAAAAATACCATGAACTGTTTTGCGTTGTTGTAAGTGCTGTATTTGAAACTGAGTTTAGATTGGCCTGCTTTTGGTATTCCGCCTCCTGCGCCTTTTGTTCAGCTTTGATAACATCTGTGATGATCTGATCAGCGATTTTATTTTTTTCTGCAGGCGATAGTTTTGAAAGTTTCTGCAGGCTATCCTGCAATTCAACAACCTTTATATTTGTTGCAAGTTTTTTAAGTATCTTGGCAAGACTTGCTATTTTATCATAATCTGTAAAGTCTTTGGGAAGAACTGTCATCGTGCTGTCATAATAAGCTGCTGCCAGTTCATAATTGGGTTTTGCAAAATATAGTTTTGCAACTTTCAGAAACGATATTGCTTTTTGTTTATTGTTGGAGATACTTAGATCAGCCGAAAGTTTATAATTCACCAACGCACCTGTAGTATCTTTTTCTTTCATGCAAATTTCAGCCAATGCGTAATAGATCTTGTCAAGGAATTCTTTATTCTTAGAGTCCTTAGCCATTTTGGCAAGAAGTTTTCTGATCTCTTTGCTGTTTCCTGTAGATGCATCATAACACATGGCTTTATTGATACGGGCGTTGAATGACATCTCATAAGGAGGATTCATTTTAATTACTTCATCATATAATTTTGAAGCGGATTCCATTTTCCCCATGTCTTCATATACCTGGGCAAGAATAAAACGCAACCTGACCCTGACAGATTTTTTCCTGTTCTTCTCAATAGCTGAAACAAGATATTCAATAGCACGGTCATTATTATCTTCTTTTAAAAGAAGGTTTGCATACACCATCGGAAAATCCTTGAGTGCCTGTTTGGGGATTGCTTTTTTATCCTTGTCAATTTTATCCTGTAAGAGTCCAAGCATAGCTTCCGCTTTATCGTATTTTTTCTGTACTGTATAAGTGCGTGCCAGCCATGCCATGGCTTTGTAACTCGTAGGAAATTCAGGATATGATTTTACAATGTACTCAAATGCTTCTGCTGCCAGCTTGTATTCCATTTTGTAGAAGTGCGATTTTCCTACCAACAGCCATGCTTCAGGAACCCATTTTACATGCTCTTTCTTTTTGATAAAAATTGAATGTTTTGTGATGGTTGTTGAAGCTTTTGTGTAGGCCTTATCAAAATAAGAATTCAAAGAAGTTGCATTTTCAGCAGTTCCCATTCTGTAAACTTCCAGAAATTTTGTATAGTCATCCACATGAAGTTTTTCGAGTTCAATAACTCCTGTTTTAAAACTTTCGTTACCATTAAAATATCCATTATAATGGCCTGTCATGTTGTGGTAGAACCTTCGCAGAAAGGTGTTCTTCTTTGTAGAACATGAGGTAAACAGGGCAAACACAAGCAATAATGCAAGCCCTGAACGTAAATATACCTTGTTAATTTTCAAAACGATTTTGTTTAAGTTGGATGCTTATAACTCCAATTTGGCAAATTTATTTTATTTTTTTCAAATATTCCCTAATTTTTTAATCATTTGATTGAATAAGAATCAAAAACCTGATTTAATAAAAAGATCAATTACCCTATTCTTACCAGTTTATTGTAATTACTCCGTTTCCTGTTTGAGAGCCTTGGGTATGAACAACTGCAATAGCAGCAGGGCTAGAATAACTGCTTCCACCGCCACCACCACCCCATGTTCCGGCGCCGCCGCCATACCAGCCACCACCGCCACCACCACCAGCATTACTTGATGTGGTGCATGTATTGCCACCAGTTCCAAAATTGCCAGGGTTACTTGTACAAACACCACTGAAATCTCCACCGGCTCCTCCTGCTGTCTGAGTGCCACCAAGACCTGTTTCTCCTGTACCTCCCACAACATTGCCACCATAACCATCTCCTCCTATCAGTCCACCACCTGCACCACCCATATCATAATTACAACAGGTAAAATAATCAAAACCTCCGCCACCACCTCCGCCAGCAACGAAAATTGCATCGGTTAATACCGGAGTAGTTCTAATATCTGATTTTCCACCGCCGCCACCGCCCCAGTAAGAGCCAGCCATAAACCAACCGTTTCCTCCACCATTAAACCCGCCTAAACCAGCAGCTGTTGATATTCCGTTTCCACCGGCACCTCCAACATTTATATACAAAGTCTGTCCGCTGGTAACAGCTATGGTTCCCTGAACCCGGCCACCATTTCCACCTGCATCCTGTGCTGTGTTGGTGGTCCATCCTGCAGATCCACCCTGTGCGCCGTTCACATCTACGGATATGGAAGTAACTCCGCAAGGGACAACCCATGTTTGTTGTGCACCCGTATAATTAAATGTGATTGTTCCGGAAGTGTATGATGAAACGGTAACTGCCAAACAATTTGAAGAACTTGTACCACACGAATTACTTGCATTCACACAAATATTACCGGATAAGCTGCCAAAATTTACAGTAATAGAATTGGTACCCTGACCTGTTGTAATGGTGGCTCCAGTCGGAACTGTCCAATTATAGGATAAGGCCCCGGCAACAACTGCGATGGTATAAGAAACTGCTGTCTGACCTGAGCAAACATTGGCAGATCCTGTTATAGTTCCCGGTGTTGATGGAATTCCTGCACACCCGCATACAATGGTTTGCCAGCTGCCAACATAAAATTCCAGACAGTTGGTAGTAATATTAAAAATCATCAGGCCTGTTGCCGGCGAAACAATTGCATCTCTTTGCACTGTAGTAAGTCTTGGTATCAACAAACCTTTTGAATTGCTTGAAAGATCCAACAAAGCAGAACCATCAGGTGTCGGATTGTTGATCCCAACATTTGTTCCGTTATCATAAATCTGGCTACATGTTGCAGATGCGCCATTGGATTTAATTACATAATTATTATTGCCACAACCGACGGGACCTGTAGCACCGGTTGGTCCGGCAGCACCTGTTGCACCCGTAGTACCATTCAATCCTGTTGCACCTGTAGCACCATTCAATCCTGAGGCACCGGTAGACCCCTGTAATCCTGCAGGACCAGTCGCACCAACAACACCAGTTGGACCTGTGGCACCATCAATTCCTGAAGGACCAGTTGCTCCGTCCAACCCGGCACCCGTTGGACCAGTGATTCCCGCTGGACCTGTAACTCCTGCTACTCCCGTTGGACCTGTTGCACCAAACCCTGTCGGGCCTGTTGCGCCGGGTATTCCATCAGCGCCTGTGGCACCTGTTGGACCTGTTACTCCATCAATTCCTGAAGGACCTGTTGCACCGTCCAACCCTGCACCTGTTGGACCCGTTAATCCTGTCGGGCCTGTTATTCCCGTTGCTCCTGTTGGACCTGTAGCACCATCTATCCCTGCACCTGTCGGACCGGTCACACCATTAGCCCCGGCAATTCCGGTCACTCCTGTCGGACCTGTTGTTCCTGCCACTCCTGCCACTCCTGCTGCGCCGGCAGGACCTGTCGGACCTGTCAATCCTGTCGGACCTTGTGTTCCATTATTTCCTGTTGTTCCGGGAGAGCCTGATGGACCAATTGGACCAATAGGTCCGGTGGGTCCGATTTGTCCTTGTGCTCCGGTAACACCATTAAGTCCATTAATTCCTGCTAATCCTGTCGGACCTGTTGGTCCTGTTAAACCGGTTGCACCAATAGGACCTGTTGGTCCTGTCGGACTGTTTAAGGCATTTGTTGCAACCATTGCATAAGGAACGGTCAATAATTGTGAAGTACCCATATCAACAAAGCTGCTTCCTCCTGAATAATCAACTTCAACTTTTAAATAATGATTGGTTCCTGCCCAGTCAATTGAAGCAAATGTAGCTGCAGTACCTTGTCCGGTGCTTGTACCCTGACCTATTATTATTGTAAACAAACCAAATTGATTAGTGGTGGGACTATGTGTTTCCTGCCATTGTACAGTTCCTGTCGGGATAACAGAAATGATGCTTATACGAACATTGATACTCTGATTAACCAACAATCCTCCTGTGGAATTACGGGCCACAGCCTGATAATTGAACCCTTGAGGTACCTGTGCATGACCAATGTTAATACCGCTAACAAAGAATAGTGAGAAAACAAAAAGAAGGAGATTTTTTTTCATTTTTTTTCATTTTTTACAATCGGTAAAATTATAAATTATTTACAACCGGTAAAAATTTGTGTCAATTTAAACAATATGATTCTTTCAACCGACGGGGATGGTAACTTTTTGCGCAATTATTTTCAGAGTTTTAAAAAGAATAATCAGACCGATAAAACAATCTTCAGGAAAAATTTGAAATGACTTTTAAAGATAAAATCAGGAGCGGATAATTAACCATGCAAGTGAATACAGAATTAAATTGTAATTGTAATACCCATAAAACAGGAATTGAATATCCGCAAATGTACCAGAACTCATGTACAATGCGTTTTGGTAATAGATCTTTGCAAAAAACAAAGCAATGAATCTATTAAATGTTATAAAAAAGTTCACAGAGGAGAAGAGTTGTCGGGATCATTTCCACACATCTTAAATCGCTCCGGAGGATAAATACGTTACCAGAGTGAAAGTGACCATTTCCTTAGTGAGAAGTCTTTCTCACTAAAGGAGAAGTCTCATTCCCTTAGTGAGAAGTCTTTCTCACTGAGGGAGAAGTTTCATTCCCTTAGTGAAAAGTCTTTCTCACTGAGGGAGAAGTCTCATTTCCTTAGTGAGAAGTCTTTCTCACTGAGGGAGAAGTTTCATTCCCTTAGTGAGAAGTCTTTCTCACTGAGGGAGAAGTTTCATTCCCTCAGTGAGAAGTCTTTCTCACTGAGGGAG
>CAISZK010000403.1 GCA_903889915.1 uncultured Bacteroidota bacterium | reverse complement strand
AGTCACAGGATTCAGAAAGATTATTCTCACTTTCATTATTGGTTTTTCTTTAATACAATTAAAAGCGCAACCATTAATAAATATCACGGAAGCTCTTATTCCTGCAGGCATAGATTCTATGGGCGATCATTTTAATTTTGGTGATCCGCTACATCCGAGCGATGAAAAGCCCATTCACCTTGTAAAAACCGATTCGTTTTACATGGCAGTTTATGTAACAACCAACCAGCAGTTCCTGACATATCTGAATGATGCAAAAGCAAACGGGGTCATTGAAGTTAGGGGCGATACGGGAGTATTTCCGGTAGGAGGTACTGATTTGTATTGTTACCTCAACTACTATGAATCCTATTATAGCATCGCATACAATGGAAGCAGTTTCACGATCGCTGATTTCAGAGCCGATCATCCAATGGTTGGTGTTATGTGGGATGGCGCTGCAGCATATTGCAACTGGCTAAGTCAGCAAAATGGATTACAACCATGTTATAATCTTACTACGTGGGACTGTGATTTTGCAAAAAACGGTTACCGCCTGCCAACAGAAGCCGAATGGGAGTGGGCAGCCAGAGGAGGACACACCAATCCTTATCTGCAATATGAAAATAGTGATACTGCTATATTGAATGAGGCTAATTTGTCAGGCTCTTCAACAAATCCTTATCATACGGGCGCACTCCCTTACACAACACCAGTAGGATTTTTTGATGGTACACTTAAACAGAAATCAATTTATAATTGGCCCGGGGCAGCATCTTCTTATCAGACGGCAAATGGAATAAACGGATATGGATTGTACGATATGCAGGGGAATGTCTGGCAATTTGTCAATGACTGGTATCTGAATAATTATTATTCCACAAGCCCTTATAACAATCCTACCGGTCCAACCAAAGCAGCAGCATCACTTATGCCGGATGGTCAACCATACCGTACACAGCGTGGAGGGAACTGGTGGAATGGAGATACAGTGTATGGTGTGTTCGAAGGACATTCCAGAGTTTCAAACCGCGATCCGTTGTATTACCGTGGACCAGGAAACCCATGGCATCAGGAAGGTTTCAGGGTCGCAAGAAATTACTCAGCACCTACGGATATGAATGAAATCCCTGCAAACGAAATACAGTTGTTTCAGAATTTCCCTAACCCTTTTAATGCAGTTACTACTATTCAATTTGTTTTACAAAAATCAGAAACTGTGACCTTGTCTGTCTTTGATTCATTCGGACAGTTGGTGAAAATATTGGCGAATGAGAAACTAAATAAAGGCTTGCAAACATACCAATGGAATGCAGACGATCATCCTGCCGGAATTTATTCATGCAAACTTCAAATTGACAAACAGGTTTCGATGAAAAAGATGATACTCATTAAATAAAAATTGCCCATGAAAAAACTACTTTTATTATCAACTCTTTTCTTTGGTGTGCTGACAATGTATGCCCAGGAATGTTTAATGGTCCCTACGGAAACAAGATATTGGGATGCTTCCAATACCTATGATGGATATACTCTTTTTGGTACGAGAGGCACCTCGTATTTAATAGATTTCGAAGGTCACGTTATCCACACATGGCCCATTGGAACCAATCCCCGTTTCACTGAAGCAGGCACATTACTCGATGCCGTTGGCGGTAATCCCAGCAATCAAAACACCTGGGAAGAACTCGACTGGAATGGGAACATCGTTTGGTCATACACAGAGAGCCGTTCAAATTATCATGGCCATCATGATTTTGAAAAAATCTACAATCCGAAATTGGGTGATTCTACTTTCATTTACATTGCTAATAAAGATTTGACCTCTACACAGTGTCTTGCTGCCGGATGCGATTCAACAGCAAATTATAACAACCCTCAGATGGATGCAATTGTTGAAGTCAACAGGCAAGGGCAAGTCATCTGGGAATGGTGGTTTTTCAATCATGTTGTGCAGGACCTGTATCCAGGTAAACCCAATTATGGAGTTGTTGCAAATTCTCCAGGAAAAATCAATCTGAATTTAGCCGGCAACACTGTAAAAAGTGACTGGCTTCACTGCAATTCCTTAGATTATAACCAGGATCTGGATATGATCGTCATTAACTCAGTGCATGGAGAATTTTATGTGATTGATCATGGAAATACTTTCGTGCCTAACGATTCTGCAGCAAGCATTGCGCTAGCAGCAACAAGCGCCGGTGATTTTAAATATCGTTTTGGTGATCCTGCAAAATATAATCAGGGAAGTCCTCCTTCTGTTGAAACAAATTGGGACAAGGCTACTGCTGGAAACAAGCAGATCGGTGGCGCCCATGACATACAATGGATAAAACCGGGGTTGACAGGCGCAGGTCACTTTCTTGTTTTT
>CAISZK010000402.1 GCA_903889915.1 uncultured Bacteroidota bacterium | reverse complement strand
TCAATAATAAATCGAATAGCATTAAGCTTAGTTGCACATGAGAAAACAAAAAAACGTAGTGTTAAAGGAAAACGTCTGGATGCCGGATGGGACAATAACTATCTCCTGAAAATCCTAAAAAATTAGATGCGTTTGCCCTGAGTCAGTTTCTATTTTTTTAATCAGGTTTAAAATTTTACTTATCTTTGCAAACTTATTTGGTTTGGGCTATCAATTGAAGCACTAAAATTTCACATTAAAAGCTCAAATCTGAAGCATAACTTGCGGATGTGGCGTAATTGGTAGCCGCGCCAGACTTAGGATCTGGTTCCGAGAGGAGTGGGGGTTCGAGTCCCTTCATCCGCACAATTCAAACTTATTTCTTTACAAAGAATCTTTTTTTGCAAAGAATAATTCAAACAATCAAAAAGTCTAACAATGGATTTCACACTCGAAAAAATTGATGAAGTAAATGCCGAATTAAAGGTTGATATTGTCGAAGAAGATTATAGTGCAAAAGTTGAACAATCATTGAGGGAACAAGGAAAGAAACTGAGGATTGACGGTTTTCGGACTGGCAAGATACCTTTTTCTTTTATCAAGAACAGATTTGGCAAAGATGTGTTTGCTGACGAAGTGAACAAAATGGTTTACGATAAAATGAGTGATTATATCAGTACAAACCACCTCGACATTATTGGATATCCTATACCAAATATTGAAAAAGCAGATCTGCTGAAATTATCGGAAGCAAAAAATTTCTCCCTTTACTATATTGTTGGACTGAGACCACAATTCCAAATGGAAGAACTGGAAAAACTGGAAGTGAATTATTATTCAATTGAAGTCACTGACGGCGAAATTGATTACTACCTGAACGGTATGCGCAGAAGATTTGGCAGCCTTTCACAACAGGAAGCATCTTCTGCAGATGATTATTTAGATGTTGAATTTACCGAACTTGATGAAGCCGGAAATGTTAAAGAAGCAGGGATAACCAACAAGACTTTTATCACCATTGAATTTATAAAAGATGAAGAGATCAGAAAAAAATTCATAGGGCTCAAAAAGAACGAGAGCATTGATGTAGATCTCAGAGAAATTTTTAATAATGATGAAAAGGAAATAGCAAAAAAGCTGGCTATTGTTCAGTCAAATGTTGCAGATATAAAAAATCTATTCAGAATGTTGGTGACCGAAATCAAACATCTTGATCTTGCCCCGCTGGATGAAACACTTTTCAGCAAAGTTTACGTAGAAGATAATATCAGCAGCGAAGAACAACTTAGAGAAAGAATACGCAAGGAAATTAAATCAGAAACAGCTTTTGACAGCAACAAAATGTTTACGAATGAAGTTCTCGAAACACTTCTCAAAAATACTGTCATCAATATTCCAGAGAATTTTCTGAAGCGCTACATGTTCGATTTAAATAAAGGAAAAGTTCCATTCAAAGATATTGAGTCTAACTTCTCTCATTATGCTGATGCCTGGAAATACCAATTGATTGAAACCAGAATTCTGCATGAAAATAATATTTCGGTTACTGAAGAAGATGCAAAAGAATACTACAAATCATATTTGAAATCGAATATGATGCCTGATGAGAATGGGCTTTTTCCGGAAGAAAAATTAGAAGCAAATGCAGTAAGTTATTTTTCAAAAAAGGAAAACGCAGAAAAACTTATTGAATCCCTTACTGAGATGAGATTAAGTGATGTTATTTTGAGCAAAGTAATAAAGATAAAGAATGAAGTTTCCTATCCTGAATTTATTGCCTTGAGTTCTGCAAAACATAAGCACGATTATGAACACGAGCATGAGCACGATCATGAACACGAACATGAGCACGATCACGAGCATGAGCACGATCACGATCACGAGCACGAACACGAGCATGAACACGATCACGATCACGACCACGATCACGATCACGACCATCACCATGAACATTAAACTTTAAACATTGAACATTGAACTTTAAACTTTAAACAATTTTAAAATTTTCCAACCATGACATACAATAGCGATGAATTCCGCAAATTCGCAACAAAACAAAGAGGCATCAATAGTCTCACCCTTGACAGATATTCTTCCGTTTACGGCAATAGCTACATATCGCCAACTATTATTGAAGAACGTCAAATGAACGTCGCCACAATGGATGTATTTTCCCGCCTTATGATGGACAGGATCATTTTCCTTGGTGTTCCCATTGATGATTATGTTGCCAACATCATCCAGGCTCAATTGCTGTTTCTAGAATCTGTAGATTCAAAAAAGGACATTCAAATTTACCTCAACACTCCCGGAGGCTCCGTTCATGCAGGGCTTGGCATCTACGACACCATGCAATACATCATCCCGGATGTTGCAACAATTTGCACAGGTATGGCTGCTTCAATGGGAGCTGTAATTCTTTGCGCAGGTAAAGAAGGCAAAAGAACAGCACTGACTCACTCACGCATACTGATACATCAGCCAATGGGTGGCGCTGAAGGACAGGCAACCGACATTGAGATCGTATCGAAAGAAATACAGAAACTCAAAAAAGAACTTTACGAAATCATTGCTTCACATACGAAGCAAAAATATGATAAGATCTGGAAAGATGCTGACCGCGATTACTGGATGACCGCAGAGGAAGCTAAGGATTACGGGATGATTGACGAAATTCTTGTAAGAAACACAAAGAAGTAAATGGTCAATAGTCAATAGTCAATAGTCAATGGTCAATGGTCATTAGGCAATTGCAATATTGATCAATAAAAGAGACTCCGTTGATTCAACAGGGTACTGACAAATGACTAATGACAAATGACAAATGACTTTTTTCAAATTCAAAAAAAGGTTTAAAAAAGATAATGGCTAAAAATAATTCCCGGTGTTCATTTTGCGGTCGCGAAAAGCGTGATACCAATATGCTTATTGCAGGCCTGGAAGGACACATCTGCGATTATTGCGTTACCCAGGCATATAATATTGTCAACGAAGAACAGGTTTCGAAGAAAAGTAAGTACCCCACCACTTTCAAACTCCTGAAGCCAATGGAGATCAAAAAACATCTCGATGAGTATGTGATCGGACAGGAAGAAGCAAAGAAAGTGATGTCGGTTTCTGTTTACAATCATTACAAACGCATCAACCAGATCAAGTCGAAGAACAAGGAAGAAATTGAAATTGACAAATCGAATATCATCCTTGTTGGCGAAACCGGCACCGGAAAGACTTTGCTTGCACGAACCATTGCACGCATACTGAATGTTCCTTTCTGTATTGCCGATGCCACAGTGCTCACTGAAGCAGGTTATGTTGGCGAGGATGTGGAAAGTGTTCTTGTGCGACTGCTGCAGGTTGCAGATTACAATATCGAAGCCGTTGAAAAAGGAATTGTATTTATTGACGAGATTGATAAAATTGCAAGAAAGAGTGACAACCCTTCTATCACCCGTGATGTTTCGGGCGAAGGAGTGCAACAAGCTTTGCTGAAACTACTCGAAGGCTCTGTTGTCAATGTTCCGCCGCAGGGAGGAAGAAAACATCCCGAGCAAAAGATGATTCAGATCAACACACAGAACATTTTATTCATGTGCGGCGGCGCTTTCGATGGCATCGAAAAGAAAATCGCTTCGCGTATGAGAGCAAATGTTGTGGGTTATGGTGTGAAAGACCGCGAGGAAATTGACAAGGATAATCTCATCAAATACGTCACTCCTCAGGACCTGAAAAGCTTTGGACTTATTCCCGAACTTGTGGGTCGTTTGCCTGTGGTTACTTATCTCAACTCACTTGACCGGGATGCTCTGAGAAGGATACTTCTGGAACCAAAAAATTCATTGATCAAACAATATGTCCGTTTGTTTGAAATGGACAAAATAACCCTCACCTTCGACCCTGCCGTTTTTGATTACATTGTTGACAAAGCAATAGAATTCACAATCGGTGCACGTGGATTGCGGTCCATTTGCGAGGCGATCATGATGGATGCCATGTATAATCTCCCTTCTGAAGAAGCGGCCAGTGATGTTCACATCACTGTTGAATATGCCGAAGAAAAACTCAGAAAAACCAACATCGAGAGACTGAAAGTAGCTTAGATTTTTTCATCATTCTCAGACTTAAACCGGAAACGGTCTTATTTCCATTCCCAAGAACAACAATTAATTAACTGAAAAGTGTCAATTCCTAAGGAATGGATGTTCATTCCTTAGGCGAGTATGTTCAATCCTAAGGAATGGATGTTCATTCCTTAGGCGAGGATGTTCAATCCTAAGGAATGGATGTTCATTCCTTGAGAGTATAAAGCAGATTGTGTAAACTGGATATTTAGAGCCTACATCTGTCTTCAAAGATAATTAAAAATTGTTGAAGAATAATAGGCCAACTTCTAATGGACTTACTCCATGCCATTTCTATGTTTTTAATTGCTAGG
>CAISZK010000401.1 GCA_903889915.1 uncultured Bacteroidota bacterium | reverse complement strand
TAAACTCGATACAAAGTTATCTACTGTCATTGAATAACCACCATTTGCAATAGTGATTGAAGAAGGTAATGAAATTGCAAAAGTTGCAGAAGGATAACCAACGATTGAAAACTGAGCAGCGTTGCTAACATTTCCGGCAGCGATAAGGGTAACTCCACCTACTCCGCTTCTTGTTCCATCAGTTGCGATTGTTACTACACCTGCGCTAGGACCTGCAGCTATGTTACCGAAAGCGAGATCTACATTTTTTGTAATTTCCAGCGGTGTTACTATGCGGGCGCTTGCTGAAGCGGTTGCAGTTGAACTTGCTGTCTGTGCGTTTGTGTTGATGCTGAGCGCCATCACGAACATTCCTGCTAAGAGGATAATTGATTTTTTCATTGTTTTGTTTTTTTTATGGTTTATATTGACAATGGATAGCCAAGAGTTGTGCCAAAGGAAAGAATAACCATGCCAAAAACAGTAAATCAGCAGGATGTGTTGTCGTGCCAAAATACAATATCCTCAAAAATTTGTCAAAATGGGACCGAAATTTTCTGACAGGGACAAATGAGAGAATGCGGGGATAATGAATGGGAGATAGTGTATAAGAGGTACGGAAGAATTGGAATACAAATTTACCCTTAGAGAAAGGGAATAGAGAAGAAAAGAAAAGAAAATAGAAATCAGGAATGATGACTGTAGGCTTCTGCTTTAACAGACGACAGGTAGTGCTTTCTTTATTTCTATTACCACATAAAATCCTGAATGATTTCTGGCTCGTTTCTACAAGCGACCCTGATGTTTCTTTTGGTTCTTTTTTTTTGCCTGGTGAATTCGTTACATGAAATCGTCTCTGCATTACAGGATCTCAATTATTTTTTTGTGTGCATATACATTTTCAACAGGCAAGGCCTTGATTTGTTCTAAAAAAAATCTCATGAAAAGTCTATTTCAAAAAATATTTTTTCGGAAATTGTTTTACATAAAATAAATAATTATTAATTTTCGGAAATTTTTGATTTCAATAGGCTATGAAATTTATTGTGAAATGTGAACTGGTATTAGAAATAACAGGGTAAGGTGGTCGCTTTACTCAGGTATTTCTTCATATCTGCTATTACTTTAGGATACGAGAAAAGCAAATAAAAAACCTAATAATTACAAACAACTAAAACCAATTCAAATGAAAAAACAATTACTCTTTGTAAGATGCATGATCATGCTGGCCGTTCTTTTCTGCGGCATCAAACTTAATGCAAACCCCATTGATGATATATGGAGTGCATTCGAAAAAAATGACAGAAAACTGGCACATGAACTGCTCAGCAAGGCTATCAGCGATCCGCAGTATAAAGTTCAGGCTTCAATGATCCTCGTTCTCCTGAATAATCTTGAACAAAAAAAAGAAAATTTAGGTATCATGGAAAATGTTTTTCCATCACTTCCCGATCCTTCACCTTACCTGTTTTCACTATGGTTTTCGGATGCTGTGACCGATGGTTATCAAAAAAAGAATGATGCACAACTGAAGTTTTTCAAAACAATATTTGCCAGCGATAAAGTCAATGGAAGCATTAAAGGCTCCCTGCATTATGTCCTTGGCATGCACTATACACTGTCGAATGACGTGAAGGATGCAGCAAAAGAATGGGCCAGCGTTGGTTCTTTGGCAAACTGGCAATTTGTGGGACCTTTTGATAATACTTCCGGAAGCGGATTTGACAAAGTGTACGACCCCATCATTCACCCTGAACCCGGGACTAATTTCAAATCGAAAACAAATGCTGACATTTCGTGGTTCACACCAAAATATGTTGAAGCTGACCCATGGACATCTGCTTTCTATTTCATCCCGGAAACCCAGGGTTTGACTTATGCACAGACATTCGTAAACAGCCCGGTTGACCAGACTGTAACAATTGCTTTCGGAGGGTTTGGCAGTCTTAAATTGTGGGTCAATGATAAATTGATCTTGCAACAGGAAGAAGAAAGGCAAACGGATATGGACATTTATAAACGTTCCATAAAACTGGTAAAAGGTGAAAACAGAATATTGGCGCAGGTTGGTTTTACTGATAAAACAAGTTATCCCAATTGCATTGTGCGCCTGCTTGGACCTGATGGTTTGCCAATAACAAATCTTACTTCTTCGAGTGAATATAAAGAGTACACAAAAGATATTACTAAGGATAGCACCGCAATACAACAACATTTTGCAGAAGCTTATTTCGAAAAGAAAATTCTTGATGAACCCTCGAATGCCCTGTATTATCTGCTGCTTTCAAAAACATATTTCAGAAGGCAGGATCACAATAAAGCCATTGAAATTCTTAAAAAAGCCCAGAAGATCTACCCAAACAACATACTCGTAAACTATGAACTTCTTCTTAATTACAATAGCATGAAAGACAGAACAGAGATACTGAAACAGATAGAGTATATGCGTTCTATTGATCCGGACCTGCTTTTCCTTGCTCAATACGATTGCGAGATTGATTTCAAGAATGAAAATTATACGGGTGTTGAAAAGGACATGAAGAAAATTAAAAAAGAAGTCGGCGAAGAATCGGAAACCTATATTGATTACCTGATCCGTTATCAGATTGCCAAGCAGGATTACAAAGGCCTTTACGAAACAATTGAAAATGCATTCAAGAAATATCCGGAGAACACTTACTACCTGAACAGCTATTCCAAAATTCTTAAAAACACGAGTTCCTCTTCAGTGAAAACGATCAGTCTGCTGGATAAATATCTTAATTCAAATTACAGCCAGACCATAGCAGATGCGCTGGTGGATGAATATACCGGTATGAACAATAATGCTAAAGTTGAGAAAAGCTTATTGAAATATCACCTGATGTTTCCTGAAGAAAACGACTATTACACCAAGTTGATCAACTTTTATTATGGAGCAAAGAAATACAGCAAAGCACTTGAAGTGGTAAACCAGGGACTTGAAAACGCACCCAACTATCATTTGTACTGGGAAGATAAAGGCTATATTGACGCAGCTTTGAACAGCACTGACGCTGCCATCACAGATTTTCAAACAGCATTGAAATATAACCCTAATCTTTTTGAGGCAAGAGAAAAGATACGCGAAATGCAGAACAAAGCACCGATCTTATCTTACTTCAGGGATACGCTGGTTTATGAAACCATCAACAACGATCTGGAGAAGATCAAAAAAACCGATGACAATTATCAATACCTTTTTTATGATCGCAACTTTGCAGTCTTCCCCGAAGGCGCATCAGTGGAATATACGGATTTTGCTATCAAAATGCAGAACGAATCTGGAGTGAAGCACTGGAAAGATGTGTATGTTCCTTATAACAGTTATCAGCAAAGTCTGATCATTGAAAAGGCAGAGGTTATTAAAAAGAACGGACAGAAAGTAGAAGCCGAAGAAAATGACAATGAATTGGTGTTCCCCTCACTTGAAGAAAATGATGTAGTGTATGTCGCCTACAGAATAGAAAACTACACGGGAGGCAAGCTGTGCAAGGAATTCTGGGAAGATCATGTCTTCAATAGTTTTGTTCCGATGCAGGTAAGCACATTCAGGCTGCTCACACCGAAGGGATATACATTCAACATTGATTCTGTCAATCTGGGTCATGCTCCTGAGGTGACTAAAATGGATGATTTTGACATGTACAAATGGAGTTTTGATGATCCCAAAAAATGTAAAGAAGAAGATTACATGCCCACCATTGATGAGGTTGGAATGGTGCTGAATATTTCTACTGTTCCGGACTGGAAAACTATTGCCGAATGGTATCGTGATATCGCAATGCCGCAGGCAAAGGAAGACTACAATGTACTGCAGGCTTACGATGATATCTTCAAAGACAAGGTATATAAATCAACTTATGCAAGAGCAAAGGCCATTTATGATTACATCTGTGACAACATCAGCTACAGTTCGGTTTCTTTTCTCCAGAGTAATTACACACCTCAAAAACCTATGGTAACACTGAGCAATAAACTCGGCGATTGTAAGGACCTCGCAACATTGTATTACACCCTTGCAAAAAAAGCCGGACTTAAAACTCATCTTGTTCTTGTAAGTACAAGGAATAACGGGGAAGATAAAATTAAAAAGCCTTCCATTAATTTCAATCATGTGATCATTAAAATTGATCTTGGCGACACCACCCTCTTCCAGGAACTGACCAATAAAAAGCTGGGTTTTGGAACAATTCCAAGCAACATCAGAAATGCACAGGCGCTGATTATTCCCAACTCAGTAACCGATACTGTTGGAACAAAACTTATCCACCTTCCTGTAAAATCACTTATCAATACTGAGATCAAACGCAATACTTACATGAAGGTTGACGACAACGATCTGACTGTAACTACCAACATCAATGTGGTAGGAAGCGCTGCCGCCTGGTATAAGGATGATTATACCGGCCTGACAGACGAGGAAACAAAAGAAGCTGTGAAGACTTCGGTCAGCAAGAACTTCGAAAACAATCTGCAACTGGATACTTTTAAAATAAGCAATGTCCAGAACCGCGACACCGCTTTCGTTCAGTCATGCATTTTTAAAATTAAAGGAGAAGTGAAAACCATCGGAGGTTTGTCAGCAGTGAAACTTCCTTTCTTCGAGAAAATTTTTACGGTGGATGCTTTTACAAAGGACGAAAGGATCTATCCCATTTCATACTGGCAATATGAACCAAATAATTATTACGAAAACACGATCATTCTTGAACTCCCCAAAAATGCAAAGCTGGAAGAGCTGCCTAAAAACACTTCTATTGTCAATGCATTCATTGATTATAAACTTACTCTCGTAAAATTGAGTGATAATAAAATTAGCATTACAAGGGTCGTCAAAATAAATAACAAAACTCTTCCTGCAACATCATACAAAGAATTCAAGGAAACAAGACAGAAAGTATTGAAGGCAGAGGATATTTACATTGGCTATAAATAATTAAGGAAAGCCAATTTTCAAATTAAAGGATGATGAAACAGGAGAAACCAAATGCAATTAAAATTCAAATTTGTTTTAACTTAAAATTTCTTCCTGTTTCATATCAAATTTTGTAAAAATGATTAGTTTTGTAAAATGGTCATTCGTCAGAAGTCATTAGTCATTATCGTCATTGACTATTGACTATTGAACAATGACTTTAATATTAATTTAAAACGTAAAGAATATGGCAAATCACACAAACATGAGAACCGTTCAGGACACCAACTTTAAAGGGAAAAAAGTTTTAATCCGCGTTGACTTTAATGTTCCTCTGAACCACAACAGACAAGTGACAGACGACACCCGTATCAGGGAATCATTACTCACTATCAAGAAAATTTTGAATGATGGCGCTTCAGTCATTTTAATATCACACCTCGGGAGACCTAAAGGTGGATTTGAAAATGACTATTCCCTGACACCGATTGTTCCGGTGCTTACCAAACTTCTCGGCAGGAATATTATTTTTACCCGTGACCTTTTCGGTAAGAAAACCATTGAAGTTTGTCAGAATCTCAAACCGGGGGATATTGTTCTTCTGGAGAACATCCGTTTTTATCCTGAAGAAGAAGCAGGAAAAGATGGTGAGTTTGCAAAACAGTTGGCATCGCTTGGTGATGCTTATGTGAATGATGCTTTTGCCACTTCCCACAGGGCGCACATGTCGGTGAGTGTTCTTCCGAAATACTTTCCTAAAGAAAAATATTTTGGTCTTCTCCTTGCCAATGAACTTGTGAACCTTGATAAAATTCTTTTTGAAGCACAGGCTCCATTCACTGCAATCATCGGCGGCGCCAAGGTTTCGAATAAAATAGGGATCATAAAAAATCTCATCAGTAAAGTGGACAACATGATCATTGGAGGTGGTATGGCCTTCACATTTATCAAAGCGCTTGGTGGCAAAATTGGCAATTCACTGATCGAGGAAGACTGGATCATTGCTGCCAAAGAAATGGTGCAGGAGATGATGCTTAAAGGTGTGAATCTTTACCTGCCGACAGACGTTGTGGTGGCTGATAATTTTTCAAACGAAGCCAATTTCACAACCTGCTCAGCCGACAACATTGATGATAAATGGATGGGCCTTGACATTGGTAAAAAAACGTGCAGACGTTATGCAGAGATCATCAATAATTCGAACACAATTTTATGGAACGGTCCTATGGGTGTTTTTGAATTACCCCATTTTCAGCAGGGGACAAAAGCTATTGCAATAGCCGTTGCCGGAGCTACCATCAGCGGTTCTTTCTCACTTGTCGGAGGAGGAGACTCTGTTGCAGCTATCAACACCTATAACCTCGCCGACCAGATAAGCTATGTTTCAACAGGCGGTGGCGCCATGCTTGAATACATTGAAGGTAGCGAACTTCCCGGGGTTAAAGCAATTTTTGATAAATAGAAAATAGAAGAGCACACTCAACTTTGAACTTTAAACTTTAAACATTTCGAACAACAGTAAACGACAAACAACTAAATACAAACCACAAACTCCCTTGCCATGTCAAAAGGATATTTATTCCTGATTGGAAACAAAGCGGACAGTTCAGTCATTTATAAAAGGATGATTGAAATTGCAGGCGGTAATGATAAAAGCCGCATTGCCATTATTCCCTCAACAGATCAGTACGGCAGAAATGCTGCCACAGATTTCGAATCATTTTTCATTAATGAACTCGGGCTTCCGAAAGAGAATGTCTGGACACTGCCGGTCACCGCTTTTGATGAAGCTACTGATGAAGGTGCAACAGAAAAAGAAGCGATAGCCAGCCAGGTTGCCCTGGCAGAAAAACTTGGTCGGCATAACATCATTCAGTTTACCGGTGGTGATCAGAGAGAGTATGTGGATTTTTTAAAAAAGAATAAAATTCAATCACCATTGCTGGATGCCATCGGTAAGGTTTATCATGATGGTGGTATCATTGCTGCTACAAGTGAAGGAGTCAATATTCTTGCAGGCAGATCCATTGCCGCTGATGACTCAGAAGAAATTTTACTGAGCAGGGTAATGATGAAAGAAGATGATGAAAGCAAAGTTGAGATACTGGAAGGTCTTGGTTTAATAGATTCTTTTACATTCGACACACATCTCGAGATGCGCGGAAGGCTTGTAAGGCTTTCGGACGCAGTGGTGCTCACAGGTAATAAATTTGGCGTTGGCATCAGTGAGAAAACCGCTGTGATCATACATCCTGACATGACCCTTGAAGTGATCGGAAATGGCAATGTACTTCTCTGTGATCATTCAAAAGCAAGGTTGATCAGCAAGCCTCCTGAGCAACTCCATGCAAGAGATATCAATGTTACGCTGATGTCTGCTGGTGACAAGTATAAACCGCTGACAAATGAACTTTTTCCTGATCAGGATAAAGAAAGCATTTTAAACATCCCTTATTTTGATGCCAATGATTACCATGTAAGCCTTAGTGTTTTCAAGGAATATGACACTTCACAGATACTGATCAATTACATGCTCGACAATGAAGCAAAAGATGTGATAGCGCTCATGGATTATGATAAAGTGTTTTCGCATGATGATGTTTCCGCTTTTATGCGCCTCATTGAAACTGATGAAACACAGGCATGGTTCAGAAAATCGTCGGGTGAAGGGAATGCTGAAACGCTGAACAGGTATTCAGGAGCCAACGTTCATCTTGATGTGATACCGGTGAAATATAGCCGGGAAAACAAACAAAATAAAAATTTTGACGTGGTATTGTTCGGCACCAACAATGACATTCAGGTTGTGGTTTTTGAAAATCTCACTTCGCTTCCTATTTGCGATGCCAAGATCCTTATTTATGATTCAAATAAAAAACTGATCTTCAAAAAAGGCTCCGACCGTTATGGCAGAGCGGTATTTCAAAAACTTTTCAAGGCAGGCGCAGAGTATTCGATGAAGATCAGTTACGATAATGAAGAAAAACTTACTTCATTTACTTTTGATAAGGATATGACGGGGATCTGCATTTATTGATTCCCTTCACTTTTACATTTTAGATTTAATTTCCAAAACGCTGTCAGGTTATCTTTGATTGTGCTCGTCAACAAGTTCGGGGGTATCTTCTGATATTTTTGCATATCAACATCTTATCGCGAGAGATTATTAAGAATAACTATCAACTCATATTCTACTCCACCCCATGAGGCAATGTTAAAGTGGAAGTCGTTATTGAAAATGAAGAGATTTGGTGATTTGAAAAAATGATGCTAAAGCAAAAAGGCCTTGAAATTTTATTTTATCAGTTGCTTGAAAGCAACAGCAATAGATAATTATAGCCAAGCATCTTTATCAGTGCTAATGATATCTATTGCAGTCAGTTTTAACTGACTATAAAAAGTAAAAATGCAATTGGCTTTAGCCTCATATTATTAACAAAAACAACAATCATGAACAACAATCAATTTATATTTTACTCCACACCGCAGGGCAATATAAAAGTGGAAGTGGTTTTTGAAATGAAACTTTTTAGTTTTTAGCTAAGTCAAAAAAGAAATGCAGCAACGTTCTAGTGGCATTCAAGCTAAATAATTTTGTACTTTTGTAACAATAAATTTACACCAATGATATTGAATGAGCCAAATGCAGAATGGGGCGGCAGTTGGACAGAAAAGAAACTTGATGCTTTTGCCAAATATGTTTCTGCCTATTTGACAATAATGAAAAAGTATCCTTACTGGAAAACTATTTATTTTGATGGTTTTGCAGGTAGCGGGCACCGAAGTGAGAATATTGAAACAGAACTTTACAAACAATTATCATTATCTATCGAAGAAGAGAAAGTCTATAAAGGGGCAGCAGAAAGAGTTTTATCCCTATCCAACAATCTATCATTTGATTTTCATTACTTCATTGATTCAAATCAGGAATCATTGAACAAACTCGAAGATAAATTGGGAAAATTACAAAAAGGGAAAAAGCAATTTCAATTCAGACCTGGTGATTGTAATCAAAAATTATTTGAACTATCTGCCGCTTTAAAAGAAAAAAACAGCGACCTTGCTGCATTGGTTCTTCTTGACCCTTTTGGAATGCAGATAAATTGGAATTCTATTGCTTCTCTTAAAGGTACAAGAAGCGATGTTTGGATACTGATACCGACAGGTGTTATCGTGAATAGGCTGTTGGATAATAAGTGTGAACTGAAATCTTCTACATTGCTTCAAACATTTTTTGGTTTAAACGAAGATGAAATCAAAAAGGTATTTTATCGAAAACATACTCAGCCAACATTGTTTGGTGAAGATGATGAAATAATCAAAAAGATCAGCAAACCTATTCAGCAAATATCAAAAGTTTATATTAAGCAACTAAAAACAATTTGGGAGCATGTTACAGAGGAGCCGTTAATCTTGTATAACACACATAACGTTCCTATTTTTCATTTTGTTTTTGCTTCAAATAATACTTTTGCTGTTAAAATTGCAAAAGACATTATAAAAAGTATTTAAAATGGCAAGCACAAAAATAGAATGGACCGAGATGACCTGGAACCCTGTTACTGGTTGCGATAAAATCTCATCAGGCTGCAAAAACTGTTATGCTGAAGTTATGGCATTACGCTTGCAAGCGATGGGGCAAGCAAAATATGAAAACGGGTTTAATCTGGCATTGCATCCGGAGGCTTTAAACGAACCTTACAAATGGAAAAAATCGAAAGTGATTTTTGTGAACTCAATGGGTGATCTGTTTCATAAAGATGTTCCTATTGATTACATTCAAAAAGTCTTTCGTGTGATGAAAGAAAATCCACAGCACGTTTTCCAGGTGCTGACAAAACGGGCAGATGTTCTTAATTATTACGATAGTGAAGGATGGCTCGATTGGTCACATAATATTTGGATGGGTGTAACGGTTGAAAACACTGGTGTTTTAAAAAGAATAGATCAGTTAAGAGAAACCAAAGCAAGGGTGAAATTCCTCAGTTGCGAACCATTGTTAAGCGCAGTACCGGAAATGAATTTAAGTGGCATTGATTGGGTTATTGTGGGTGGTGAAAGCGGCCGTACTCCCCGTCCGATAAAGGAAGAATGGGTAGTTGATATTAAAGAGCAATGCGAAAAAGCTGATGTGTCCTTTTACTTTAAACAATGGGGAGGCACCAACAAAAAGAAAGCAGGAAGTACGCTTAACGGCAAGTTGTATAAAGAAGTTCCACAAGTTGAATTGGCATTTTGAACGTAATAGCTTTGATGGTACTCATCATCCTGTTCAGGTGCGTCTGCTGATGCATTCCGTAAAGGAATATTATATTGGTAGTGGTTTTTGAAAAAGAAGAAAGATGGCAATTTTGAAAAAAAATGATGCTAAAGCAAAAAGGCATTGAAATCTTATTTTATCAGTTGCTTGAAAGCAAATGCAATTGATAATAGCAGCAATAATTTATTTTCTGCAAAAGAATTATCAGTAATTTTGCATTCAAATTATTCAACATGAAAAACCTCAAACATTTCGATTTCAAATCAGATAACAACAATGTTGAGGAACCGAATACCAGTTATAATACCATTACTATCTCAACTCTTCAAGGTCAGGAAGAAGCCAACTACCTTTACTGGCTAAGCCTTACGCCTGAAAAAAGATTGGAATTACATTACAAAATGGTCACGCATTTTTTTGCAGATGAATTAAAAAAGAAAAGAAATAAGGATAAAATCTCCTTTTCAGAATGAATATTTTTCTTGACAAGCATCAGGCATTTTTAATAGATCTGATAAACGACGAAGTTTCTTTTATACTTGTGGGAGGCTATGCTGTAATCTATCATGGTTATGTGCGCGCCACAGGTGATATGGATATTTGGCTCAAACCTGATAACGAAAACAAGGAGAAATTGCTTAGTGTGCTTGAAAAACATGGTTTTTCGAAAGAATCAATAAAACAGGTGAGAAAGCTGGACTTTAAAGAAATGGTTGCATTTCATTTTGGTTATCCTCCTGAAAAAATTGATTTTCTTACAAAACTGGCAGGTATAAATTTTGAAGAATCACATTCACATTCCGAAACATTAAAATTAAAGGGTTTTAATATTCCAGTACTGCAATTAAACGACCTTATAATTAATAAACTTTTAAGCGGAAGGGCAAAAGACAAAGCGGATATTGAAGAACTTCAAAAAATTCAGAAACTCAAAAAGAAAATGATGCGAAAATAATTTGAACTTTTTTGACCTTTCTGAATGATCAAGTCCCTCCGCTATTAACCCTCCCCTGTTAACATTTCCTCATTAAATTTTTCAAACCTTCAATTATTACCTGCACCTTTGCAAAAAAATTGAACGCTGTGTAATGACAGTTTTTATTCTTTTACCATTATTATCTCTCATATTCTTTCTGCTACCAAAGAAGTTCCAGTCGTATTTCAATGCACTTCTTACTGTTTCGGTAGCGGCTTTGAGCAGTTACTATGCCATTGAAGTTATAGCCACGGGGGTGACTTTCACTGAAAGTCTGCCATTCAGTTTGTGGGGAAATCAAATTGAAATTACCATTGATCTTTTATCTGCCTTTTTCATACTTGTGATAGATTTTACTGTGATAACGGGTTCGCTGTTTGCCATTGAATATATAGGCATGTACAAAGAGCGCAGGAAATCGGATTTTTCGCTTCACTTTTTTTCATTTTTCTGGCTTCTCTATTCCATGCTGATGGTTTGCATGATCCATAACATGGTGGCTTTTCTTGTTGCCTGGGAGATCATGTCGGTGTCATCGTTCATCCTTGTGATTTTTGAAAATGAAAAACCCGAAGTGCTCAAAGCGGGCATCAATTATCTGGTGCAAATGCATATCGGCGCTTTGTTGCTTATCATTGGCGTGATACTGGTGTATAATGAAACAGGTTCTCTCAACTGGAGCGGACTTACAACTTACTTTGCAGGAAATAAAAACATCGGTTTGTTTCTATTGTTCTTTGCAGGTTTCGGCATAAAAGCGGGATTTGTTCCTTTCCACACATGGCTTCCTCATGCACATCCTGCAGCGCCCACACATGTTTCGGGTATCATGTCGGGAGTAATGATCAAGATGGGGATCTATGGAATACTCAGGGTACTATTGCATGTTCAGTCGGACTTGTTAACCATCGGCATCATCATTCTTGTAATTTCCATTGTCTCCGGTATTGCAGGAGTGGGGACAGCCATTATACAACACGATCTTAAAAAATTGTTAGCTTATCATAGCATTGAAAACATAGGGATCATCGGTATCGGCATAGGAACAGGCATGATTGGCATTGCCACAAAAAACGAACTGATAGCGGTGCTTGGTTTTGGAGGTGGGATTTTACATGTTTTGAATCACTCGCTTTTTAAATCACTATTGTTTTACAGCGCCGGCTCGGTTTACCTGAGAACACACACAAGGAATATTGACAGTCTGGGAGGGCTGATAAAGAAAATGCCACATACTGCCATTTTGTTTCTCGTTGCCTCAATTGCCATTTGCGGACTACCTCCTTTCAATGGCTTTGTTTCGGAATTCATCATTTACAATGGCTTTGCACAGGGTGTGATCTCTTCTTCCATTGGACTGAAAATATTAATGATGTTCTCGATGCTTTCACTCGTTGTTATCGGAGGGCTGGCTGTGTTCTGTTTTACCAAGGCTTTTGGTATTGTTTTTCTCGGAACTCCAAGGCATATCAAAACTGAAACTGTCACCGAAATGAAATGGCATTCCTTATTACCTCAATACCTCATTTTAATTGCCATCGTTGCAATAGGTGTTGTGCCCGGACTGTTCTCAGGTTTGTTTTTCAACCTTGCAGGATTGTTTACTCACACGATTATACCTGCTCCACAAGCGGTGGTTGTGAATGTAACATCCATCAGTTGGTTTGCCTTGCTTTTCATTGGAATTACACTACTGATGTACCTTATCAAAACACTTTTCACACGCAATAAAATTGTTGAACAGGGACCTACATGGGGATGCGGATATACGGGTAACGCAGATAAACTGCAATACACCGCTTCATCTTATGCGGAAAATTATTATCATGACATGGACAATCTTCTGAATCAAAAAACAGAATATAAACCCATCGCAACCGAAGAGATCTTTCCACAGCAACGCACTTATAAAACCCATTCGGAAAGCCTGGCTGAAGAAAAACTATTTCTGAGGGTGATAGGGTCCATGCAAAGACTATTGAACCGGCTTGCCTTTGTGCAAACGGGAAAAACCCAGCACTACATCATGTACATGTTCGTACTGCTGATAGCGCTGATATTATTGACTATTTTTAAAGTGATATGAAAGCAACAGGCATTATCATGATCCTTTTGACCAGCCTTGTTTTTCCGGGTATTATCACCCGTGTGAAAAGCATTGCCAGCGGTAGAAAAGGACCCGGTTTGTTTCAGCCGATGCTTGATATTTTAAGGCTGCTGAAAAAAGGAAATGTGTATAGTTCCACCACTTCTTTTATTTTCAAAATTGCACCTGTGGTTTATTTTTCAACCATACTCTCAGCAGCATTTCTTATCCCTTTCGACAATCAACCCGGGTTACTTTCTTTCAACGGCGACTTCATTGCATTCAGTTATATTCTTGCACTTGGGAAGTTTTTCATGATCATTGCAGCGCTCGATACCGGAAGCGCTTTTGAAGGAATGGGCGCCAGCAGGGAAGCTTTGTATTCCATGCTTGTTGAACCTGCTTTCTTTGTGCTGATGGCTTCCTTTGCAATGTTCACAGGGCACACTTCTTTTTATGAAATTTATAATTCCATCTACTTTGGTTCTTACATAGCAGTATTTGCAGGCGTTCTTGCTGCTTATAATTTATTTCAGATCATCATGGTTGAGAACAGCCGCCTGCCTTATGACGATCCCAAAACCCATCTTGAACTGACGATGATACACGAAGTAATGGTGCTTGACAACAGCGGCTTTGATCTGGCGCTTATCAATTTTGCTTCTTCATTAAAATTCGTTGTCTTTGGCGCGCTTATCAGTAATTTCTTTTTCACACCCGATCTGCCGGTTTATCTTGGAATATTGATCTTCCTTGGCATTCAGGTTCTGATGGCGGTGATGGTTGGAATGGTGGAATCGTTCAGGGCAAGGTATAAATTACGAAACAACAACAAGGCAATAGTGCTGTTTACACCAATATCCATACTGATTTTTCTGAGTATTTTAATGGTCATAATGCATCAAAGTTAAAAACATGAACAACCTGCTGATCATCATATTTCTGATTTCCCTGTTCTACATTGCAGTGTCGGGAAGGTTGTTTGTTTGCATCAACCTGCTGATCGTTCAGGGGCTGATGCTTTTTGGTGTTGCATTTCTTTCGTTGCAGGAAATAAATATTATCAACCTGGCAGTGGTTCTCACAGAAACTCTTTTATTCAAAGCCGTTATTCTTCCTTATTACATCAAGAAAATGGTTGTGAAAAACAAGATCAAAAGACAGGTGTCGCCTTTTATGTCGGGCTTTTCTTCAGTGCTTACGGTTTCCATTCTGATCATACTGAGTTTTATCATGGGGATCTATCTGCAAAACGAACAGTTGAAACTGATCTATATCACTGCTGCATTTTCAGGCATCATGACAGGTTTGTTCCTGATAGTTTCGCGCAAGGAAATCATTCAGCATATCATTGGGTATATTGTTTTGGAAAACGGTATTGTATTGCTTTCATTCTCTCTGGGCAAGGAAACCCCGATGGCTGTGAATGCAGGAATTTTACTTGATATTTTAATAAGTATTTTGTTGTTTGGCTTGTTCATGAGCCGCATTGCAAAGACTTACAAAGATCTTGATATTGACCAGTTGAATAAACTATCAGATTAAAAAATAATGTCATTGGTCAATAGTCATACGTCAACACGCTTTCATTTAAACCGGGAGGTTTTATCTGAAAGACAATCAACTATTGACACAATGACTATTGACTATTGACTAATGACTAATGACTAATGACTATTGACTATTGACATTTAGAAAAGATGGGATTGTTGATCTATTTTATTGCAGTATTTGGTCTTGCGACATTCGTGTTTTTCATAAGAAAACCAATGCTGCAGTACCTTTCTGCATCTTTATTTTGCATAGTTCTACTTGCTTTAAATTATTTATTATTCACTGATAAAGATTTGGTGTCAGGTTTATTTTTCAGACCCGATGCACTGTCATTAATTTTTATCAGCGTACTGTCAATTACAGGTATCACCACCATCATCAACAGTTTTGTTTACTTTCATCACAGACAGGAACGGGCACAACGAAGATCTGTTTATCTCACATCATTGTTTTTGCTGTTCGGCTGCATGACCGGAGCCTTCTTATCCGACAATATCAATATCCTCTGGATACTTGCCGAAGCAACTACTTTGTGCATTTCTCTATTGATCTATCATGAGCGGACAGAAGAAGCGCTTGAGGCTACTTGGAAATATTTCTTTGTTTCCACAATAGGTTTATCATTTTCATTTATCGGCATACTCCTGTTGAATGCAGCCACCAATGTTTCCGGTTTTTCATCCCTCACATTTTCATCACTGATCTCGGAAAAGATTTTGATCACCAACCAGTTTTTATTCCAGGTATCATTCTTACTAATTGTGATTGGCTTTAGTGTAAAAATGGGTGTGTTCCCGTTGCACACAGTGTGTATTGATGCGCACAGTGTGGCTCCGGGACCTGTAAGCGCCATCATTTCCACATCACTGATGAACATGGGCTTTGTTTCGGTGTTCAGGTTCTACCAGCTTTTTGCACACACTTCACTCTGCGACTGGATGAGTCATGTGATGCTTATTATCGGAGTTCTCACACTGCTTGTGGCGACAGTCTATATGCTGAAAGTGGACAATTACAAAAGACTTATTGCCTATTCAAGTATAGAGCACATGGGGTTGATCACTATTGGAATTGCTATTGGAGGCATTGCATATTTTGCTGTGATATTGCACCTCATTATTCACTCTTTCACCAAGGCAGGACTATTCTATCAGACATCACAACTGGTAAGGGTTTTCAAGACAAAACACATAGGTGATACGGGAGGATATTTCGGAATAACACCATCAGGCGGCGTGCTCATTTTATTTCTATTCCTGGTGATCATGGGAATCCCTCCTTCAGGATTATTTTTCACCAAGCTGATGATCTTCCAGGCTCTCATTGCAGGAGGTTATTTGTGGCTGATCATTTTCATGCTCGTTTTGCTTGCATTTATTTTATGGGCTTTCGGCAAATCAATTTTTCATATTCTGTTTTTGAAAGCCCCACAGGCATTGCTTGAAAACAAACCAAGGATTAACAACTGGGAAAATGTTCCCCAGTATTTTCTTTTGATCACAGCTTTGTACATCGGACTGAATCCACCCGATGCAGTGACAGGATTGATCAATGAAGCCATTCAATATTTGATTAAATAGATGATGAACCACATAATTCTAAAAAACGGACAGACTTCACCATTAAGGAATATTCCTTTGCTGGAATATCCTTCGTTCAGGGAGCATGTATTATCCCTGCTTGCTGATCCTGCTTGTCATTGCATGAATTATTACGGTTATCATGAAAATGAAAAACAACTGCGGCTGCTTTGTTGCATTGGCAATGACACAACTTCCGAAATTTTTGTTTCTTCTTTCCTTTATGAACTGAACAGTAAACAAGCGCTGGATTCAATCACCAGGGACTATCCGGGCATGCATATTTTTGAAAGGGAGATCAGCGAAAATTTTGGAATAGAATTCAGCGGGCATCCGTGGTGTAAGCCTGTCAGATATGCATTCGACCGTGAAGACAAAACAAAAATTCTGAATAATTATCCGTTTTACGAGGTGGAAAGTCATGAACTGCATGAAGTGGGAGTAGGTCCTATTCATGCAGGTATTATTGAACCCGGACATTTTCGCTTTATCTGCAATGGAGAAAAAGTGCTGCATCTTGAAATTCATCTGGGTTATCAGCATCGCGGAATTGAACAATTATTTCTAAAGAAAAAAAGTCTTATCGAACGGCATGTTCTTGTCGAAAGTATTGTTGGCGACAGTGTGGCTGCAAATACTACTGCCTTTGCAATGCTTGAGGAATCACTGGGAAATATTGCTGTCAATGATGCAACTACTGGTTCAAGAACCATAGCAACAGAACTTGAAAGAGCAGCCATTCACACAGGTGATCTGAGTGCATTGTGCACAGATATTGCTTATCAGTTAGGTAGTGCGGTGTTACAGGGATTGCGGACAACACTTATCAATACTTTTCTTGTATGGTGTGGAAATCGTTTTGGAAGGAGACTCATCAGAGCGGGAGCGAATCCTTATCCATTGACTTCGGAATTAAAAAATATTATACTGAAGAACCTTGATAAATTTGAACCACGCTTTGATGAAATGGCAGACTACATGTTCAACACTCCTGGCGTTCTTGCACGTTTTGAAGGAACAGGAATTGTAACAACTGAACAGGCAAATCTTATTCAGCCTGTCGGAATGTCGGCGCGGACATGTGGAATGACAAGGGATATCAGGAGTTCGCATCCTTATTTGTCCTTTAATAAATTGACCCATGAACCCGTTTGTCTTGACACCGGAGATGTGCAGGCAAGAGCGATGATCAGAAGATTGGAGGTTACTCAATCGTTAAAAACCATACGAACTTTGCTGGAACAATCTGATGAAGAAAAGACATCTGGAAAATCTGAAATAAATCTTGAATCGGATACTTTCGGAATTTCACTTGTTGAAGGATGGAGAGGTGAGCATTGTCATTGTGCGGTCACAGATGCAAAGGGAAATTTGAAACATTATAAGATCAAGGACCCGTCAATGCATAACTGGATGGCGCTTGCACTTGCAGTAAGGAACAATGATATTTCCGATTTTCCGGTTTGCAATAAAAGCTTTGATCTTTCTTATTGCGGGTATGATTTGTAGGAAATGAAAATTCACTTTAAATGGAACCACATAGGCACAATAGATACATAGAATAGCACATAGTAATTCAAAATCTGTGGGAGGGTTCTATGTGAAACCTATGTTCCTACTGTGACTATGTGGTAAAAAAACGAAACTAAAATGTTTGACATTCTAAAAATAATAAAACACCAGGGCAGGCAATTTATTCCTGATCCAACAACGGTTGTTCTTCCTCCTCAGCATCCTGGACGACCGGCTATTGATGGAAAACAATGTCAGCAACAATGCAATTCCTGCAAAGAAATTTGCCCTGTACATGCTATTGACATTGCACCCGTAAGTTTGGATTTGGGTAAGTGTGTGTTCTGTGGAGAATGCGAAAATATTTGTCCTTCTGGTAAAATTAAATTCACCCCGGATCATAATATTGCCTCCAATGATTCAAATGCCTTGATCGTAAAAGAAGGTATTAATGAAGAGATAAAATTTGATGCGGATAAGATCAGGAAAGAGATTAAAGAATGTTTCGGAAGATCATTAAAATTGCGATTGGTTTCAGCAGGTAGTTGCAATGGTTGCGAACTTGAACTGAATGCCTGTGGCAATGTAAACTTCGATATGGGTCGTTATGGAATTGAATTTCTCGCTTCACCCAGACATTGCGATGGTGTTGTTGTTACAGGACCCATTGTTGCAAATAGTTCTGAATCGCTAAGGATTACAATGGAAGCGATACCCCAACCAAAGATACTAATCCTAGCTGGTGCATGTGCCGTAAGCGGTGGCGCGTTTGCCGAAAGCCCTGCAGTTGACAGGCATTTACTGAATGTTTTGAAACCCGATCTCTATATTCCCGGATGTCCTCCACATCCATTGACATTCATTAACGGAGTTTTGAAACTGATAAGGTAACTCGGTGAGAACAGTCCTTTATTTATTTAATAAAATGATGAAGGAACAAGCATTTACTGAATAACTTTTTTTCTTCCTAATCATAAAATTAAGGTGTGTTCCCAAACACCGGTTCATACAATCACATTACCCTTTCTTACAATCAGCATTTGCGTCCATAAGATCAAAGAACGAACCCTTATAACTGCCATAAGGATGCATAATATCAGAATTTGGGAACTTAGCTTTAAAGGTTAAAATATTGCATTCTTTACGTTTGAACTTAAACGTTATTCAGCTATGTTTAAATTAATTGTTTTCTAGCCTAACTTCCATGTAAAAAAACTTGCCATCCAAGCAGTGATACTTTGGTTCTATGCACGCATGTTTTGATAGGATTTGTAAATGTAAAGGCTAACATGAATTTATTATTCTCCTGAAGCACGCAAAAAGACTTTCGTAGATTTTTTTCACTGCAATTTTTTCAAAAAAAAGCAAGCTGTTTTTTTTGGACTTTTCATGTGATTCTGACAACCCTTCTTCGTGGTAAGAGTAAAAGGCAATTTATTATTGATTGTTTTTTAAAAAAATTATTTCAGTTTTTGTGATTTTTTAAAAGTTAATACGGGGATGTAGTGAAGAAGGACATAAAACCCGAAGAAGAAAAAAAGCAGAAAGAAAAATTGAAAAGAGATTAAAGAAAATAATTTAAAATAAGTGAGATGAAACACCCTAAATTCATCAATTGTACAGGGTGTGGAATAAGAAAAGTAATTGAATAATAAACGGAATAACTAATAATTAAATTTTTAAAACAATGAAGAAAAAAAAAGTGGTGCACAAATACAAGAGGTATTCTGCATCAAAACTACATGATTTCGGAAAAAATGTAAGAGAAAAAATGACAGACAATGATTCATTTCCTAATCCCGACATTCCACTTACTGAACTTGACACTGCGCTCGAAAATCTCCGGGTAAAAATTGTAGCCGCTTTTGAAGGCGGTAAACAAAAAACAGCGGAATTATTAAGAGCAAAAAATGAAGTAAACGATTTGCTGTTCACCGAAGGATTGTATGTGGACAGAATTGCCAGAGGCAATATGGCTTTGATTTTAAGCAGTGGATTTAATTGCACAAAAGATAACTCTTTGATTTCAATACCAGAATTCATGGCAAAGCACGGCAATTTCCCTGGTGAAGCAGTTCTGCGTTGCAGGTCTGTTAAAGGCGCCGGCTCTTATATCTGGTCAATGAATACCGGCAATGATATCCTTGATGAAGAAAGCTGGAAAGTGGTTGGATATTCAAGGAAAGTAAAAGCTACCATAACAAATCTTGAAAGCGGAAAGCGTGTATGGTTCCGGTTCTGTGCAGTAAAATATGATGATTTAACACCTTGGTGTGATCCTATTCAGATCATGATCATTTGACTTTTGTCCGATGATTATTGACCATTGACCATTGACCATTGACCATTGACTAATGACTAATGATTAATGACTTTTATTTTTCTTCTTCACCCCCACACTGTCAACTCCGCTTTTTGCAGAAGCAGCGTCCAGTTTTTTTTGAAGATCTTCAAAATTTAATTTGGGAATAATAAAGGGAGCAATTGAGGATATTGGAGAATAAAGCAATGAACCCTGTTTGGTTTTTTCAGGGATGATGCCTGTTTTCGAATCTATTTTATTAATAATGATGAGAAGTACACTCAAAATAAAAGCCACTTTAAGCATACCAAAAAAAGCGCCTGCTAATTTGTTGGCAATACCAAGAGCAAGAAGGTTGATGGATTTTTCGAGCGTTTTAGCAAGTATATAAATCAGGATTACGATGATCAAAAAAGTGATAGCAAAAGATATCAGTGAAGAATAGGCAGATTTTAATTTCAGAAAGTCAGAAATGAAATAGGAGAAATGCACAGCGCCATAAATGCCGAGAACTATAGCAATAAGTGAAGCTATTTCAATAATAAACCCCTTGGTGAAACCTTTGTATAAAGCCCATATCAAAGGGACAGCCAGTATCAGATCTATGTAATTCATGTGGTTCAGATTTGAAAAGCCAAAGTAGATAATTCCTGCATAAATTATGCTTTCATTTAAAAAGAATATTCACCAGCCCTTGTTAATAGGTTTTGTACGACCTTATTGTTTGAAAAAATACTATGTTAAAAAAAATCAGAAATTTAAGATTTTAAAAAAGTTTACTAATTTTGATGCGTCAAATCCAAACCACATGAGATCAAGATTTTTTTTATTGTTTATAGTGTTTTTGCCTTCATTATTTTCAGGCAATTCTTATGCACAAATCACTTCCTCTATCAACCCTGATGCCAGACTTTATCAGTGTTTCGACAGCAGCTACATTCATCAGATGCAGCAAAATAATCCCTCCCTGTTGGCGTATTATAATTTTTATCTTGACAATTCCTATTACACCACCAGCCTCACACAATCAAAACCTGTAACGGGCGAGGACATCAAAACTGTGAAGGTCAATGAAGATATTTCGAAAAAACAGGTCATTTATTTCAGCGAAACGAAATACGATGCCAAGACTTTTAATGTTTTGAAATATTCGTTCAAAACCCAGGATAAAAATTTCACGACCT
Source organism: uncultured Bacteroidota bacterium (assembly GCA_903889915.1). GTDB lineage: Bacteria > Bacteroidota > Bacteroidia > Bacteroidales > CG2-30-32-10 > CAISZK01. The sequence goes on along the minus strand of CAISZK010000401.1, from coordinate 14,604 downwards.
ACCTATGGAAAGATGCCAATATTGCCATTGTCTTTCTTCCAAGAGACAAAATAGCTGCGGCTTTCAAGCAGTATTGCACGAAAAATAACATTAAAAATAATTAAAGAATCAAAAAACCTATCCCTATGAAAAAATATATTATAGCCCTGATATGCATGTTCATTTCTGGGTTCATTTACTCACAGGATATCCTTATCAGTTCCGGTGGTACGCAAAACACATGCGTAGGAGATTTCTACGACAGTGGTGGTGGTGGTGGTAATTATAGTGCCAATGAAAACTACACCATGACATTTCATTCCAACAGTGGTACACTGACCCACATCAGAATGGATTTTCACCAGTTTGATGTTGACCCTTCGGATACTCTTTATGTTTATGATGGTTCCTCAACCGCAGCTCCTTTGTTCGGGGCTTACAATAATGCCAACCCACTTGCAGGCCTCGCTCTTGAAGCTTCTATTACAAATCCTACAGGAGACATGACTTTTAAATTCAAATCAAATGGAGTGACTGAAAATGCAGGTTGGTTTGCATCACTCGTATGTGTTCCCGTTTGTCAGCAGGTGCTTGCTACTTTGGATCCGGCTGTTTTCCATCCCATGCCCGATGATAGCGGATATGTTGATATCTGTCATGGCGACACTGTTACCTTCGCGGCTCTTGGTTCAGGCCCCGGTGTGTTTCCGCAGAATGGCTCTGTTTATAATCAGGACGCCGCAACATCTTTATTCATCTGGAATTTTGGAGACGGAACGATTGACACAGGTCAGGTGATCCATCATTATTATCCCAATGTTCATGGCTATGATGTTTCGTTGACAGTTATTGACGCACACGGTTGTACCAATACCAATTTCCTGCCATTAAGAGTGAGGATTTCCGGAAACCCTATCGGTGTTATTCATCCCCTGCCAAATATTTGTTCTCAACAGGATACCATTCAAATTACAGTCGGTTACAATGTGAGCGATATCATCCAGGTTGTGCCTGTAGTTTCTAACCAGTCAACTTCGCAAAGCTTCGACAGCACGATGTTTGTTCCTGATGGTCCTGTTTGTGGTACTCAATGTTACAATACAGATGTTACCTTCACTTGTTTCAGTCCCGGACAGACCATTACTGCTGCTTCAGACATTTTATCTGTTTGTGTTACGATGGAACATTCATTTGGAGGTGACCTTGGTTTTACCATTTTCTGTCCTAACGGACAAAGTGTAGCTATGGCTCCGAACCTCCACTCAGGTTCAGCTTACCTGGGGGTTCCTTATGATGGTTCTCCATGGGACAGCGATACCGCACCCTGTGATCCTTCGCAAAACACTGTTGGAACCGGATGGCCTTATTGCTGGTCAGAGATTTATTCTAATGTCGGAACGTACAATTCCCAGTGTAATTTGGCTGGCACTATTGATTCTGTCAACCAGGCCGCACATACGGGTTATTTCGCACTCAATAATTCTTTCTCCGGATTGATTGGATGTCCACTCAACGGAACATGGAACATACAGATCTGTGATGACTGGGGACAGGACAACGGATATATTTTCAACTGGACACTTAACCTTGACCCAAGTCTATTGACAACCACTGGCTGGTCATACAATGTTCCCATTGATTCAATAGGATGGAGTGGCAGTTATATCATCGGTACAAACGATTCATCAATTTATGTGCACCCATCTGTTGGAGGTGTTTATACCTACACCATGACCATCTATGATGCTTATGGATGTTCCTACGACACTACTCTTTCAATCACAGTGGTGAACACTCCTCATGTGAACCTTGGTTCCGATACTTCTTTATGCGGAAGTAATACCGTTCTGCTTGATGCAGGAAATCCGGGTGCAACATATCTGTGGAGCACAGGCGAAACAACACAAACGATTACCGAAGGCGCTCCCGGCGGTACGTTTATCGTTACTGTTACCAACACTGACGGAGCCTTACTGCAATGTATTGACAAGGATACAATCAATATCACCACATTCCCTCTGCCGGCTGTCAATCTCGGTCCCGACACCTGTTCCGAAACGCCCTTTGTGCTGGATGCAGGAGCGGGCGCCAATTATCTTTACACATGGAATACCGGTGCGACCACTGAAACCATTACTGCATCTACTACGCAAACATTTTCGGTGCAGGTTCAGTCAGGCCCCGGATCTACCTGTTATGGCTATGATACCATAAATGTTAAAGTGATCCCTCATCCTTACATTAATCTCGGTCCTGATACAACCATCTGCATTCAGCGTTCCGTTGCTCTTGATGCTGCGCAGTCCGGCGATTCACCACAATATACTTATCTCTGGAATCCCGGAGCTACAACCGGGTCTTCACTTAATTTCAGTCCGAATGGTGTACCCGGAATTTATATCGTCAGTGTGAAAAAGACAGGCTGCACTACAGTGACGGACTCTGTGATCGTGACCGGAATTCTTTGCGATGTAACTATTCCCAATGTCATTACTCCCAATGGTGATGGCTACAATGATTACTTTGTCATTAAAGGTCTGGAAGAATATCCGAATACACATGTTCAGATCTATAATCGCTGGGGTAAAAAAGTCTATGAAAGTACAGACTACAAAAATGACTGGAATGGCGATAATCATCATGACGGGGTTTACTATTACATTATCACTTTCATTGATTATATTCAACCTATGTCAGGGACGATAACTATTTTTGATAAATAGTCATTGGTCATTGGTCATTGGTCATTAGTCAATGGTCAATAGTCAATAGTCAATAGTGGTTTAGGGAAAGACCAATGACTTTTGAAAATAAAAAACCATCTGCAAATACTCAGTTTACAGATGGTTTTATTTTTTATGTAGCCCCACCAGGAATCGAACCTGGATTTAAAGTTTAGGAAACTTCCGTTCTATCCGTTGAACTATAGGGCCTCAATTCCGGGTTTGCAAAGTTATAAAGAAAATCATGTAATAAACAACCTTGATGAAGAATTAAAGTATAGCAGGATAATTGATGCGCTGGTACAATTGTTGTTGTTAATGTGTGGATTATACAAACACCTGCAATCAGTGTATTCTTAATAAGCAAAAATCTTTTTTCATGGAGCTTCAATTCAACGATCGTCTTTTGATTTCATACTTTACCTTTGCATTTCATAAAGAAAAATTTAGCTTATTTTTGCAATGCATTCATAAACTGATTTGCCTCTGATGAATTCATAAAGAAACTGAGCCAATCAGAACGATAATTTAGAATAAAAAACTCCAGTATTATTGATCATTGCTGCATGAACAAGAGAATTAAAATACAATCTGTTTACCTGTGTATCGCTGCCAGCGTGATCTTTCTTGTCTCTTCATGGCTCATAAGGCTAAATGCACTGAAGGAACCGGACTATCAGACCGAAGTGAATAATTTCTCTAAAACCCTTCATGAGAAAGAAGCAATTTTAGACAATGTACTTGAAAAAACCCTGAACGATCTGAAAGCTCCCAAACCCACACTGGCAAAGGATGCGGAATACTTTGAAAATATTTTTTCAGAGAAGAAAATTGCAGTCATCGTTTCAAAAAATGATTCGGTTGTTTACTGGTCAACCAACTCCATCCCTGTGGAAGATATTATTGTTGATACGCTCTACATTTCAGAAATTTTTCACCTGAATAATGGCTGGTATGAAATAAGAGAAAAGAGATTTAAAGATTATCTGATCCGTGGCGCCATCCTTATCAAGAGAGAATACCGCTATCAAAACGAATACCTGACAAATGCTTTTCAAAAAGATTTTACCCTTCCTGATAACTGCGAAATTCAGTTGATGGAAGGAGGCTATAATGTGTTTTCTTCCGAAGGTTATTTGCTCTGTTCATTATTGTTTAAAAATGTCAAAACATTTTCGGAGATCAGCGAACACATTGCTTTTGCAAGTTTCATTCTGGCCTATATTTTCTTTATTTCATTCCTGGTTCTTCTTCTCAGAAAGATCACAAAAAAATATAAATTTGAAGCTGTCTGGGTTTTGCTGATTTGCCTGTTGATAGCGGGTTTTCGCTATGTCTGTTTCAGATTCAGGTTGCCTGATTTTGCTTATTCTTTCAATGCTTTCGGGCCAAAATACTATGCCAATTCCGACATTGTGCCATCGCTGGGAGACCTTCTGTTAAATGTTATCAGCATTTTCGTGATTTGCCTTTTTCTGTTCAGGTCATTCAGAAGAGATCTTTTCAGCAAGACAAAAATGCCGGCAATCATTCGCATTGTTCTGTCTGTTGCATTGCTGTTCATCATTCCATTGCTATTTTCGTTTACGTTCAACATTATAAAAGGACTGATCATTAACTCGAGTCTGATATTTGATCTGAACAATATTTTCAATCTGGATTTCTACAGTTTCATTGGGTTACTGACAGCTTCTTTTCTTTTGTTTTCATTCTTTCTTTTCACTTATCTGCTTGCTGAAAAAGTCTTCAATCTGAATAATTCCAGGTTACGTGATTTCTTGTTTATTCTGACCGGAGCATGGGTCTGCTTTGGGTTGCTCAACCTATATTCTGACAGCATCGCATGGACTTACCTGCTTGCTATTTTCATTCTCTATGCTTGCATAGGGTTCTATCTGAAAAGAGACAATCTTCGCATTTCGATGCAGGCTGTGGCAGTTTACATCATTTTGTTTTCACTGCTTTCCACGTATTGTTTTTATGAGTACAACACGTATAAAGAAAGAGAAAAAAGGAAATTGCTTGCATCACAGCTTTCGATTGAACAGGATCCCATCGCGGAATATTTGTTTGACGAAACAGAAGACAAAATTCAGGATGATACCAACATTCGAAAAGTTATTCAATCAGGAAATGAAAATAAAGAATCGCAGATTTCCGATCTGCTTGAAAAGAATTATCTGAACGGATACTGGTCTAGATATAATTTCCAGGTTACGCTGTGTCCTCCCGGGCAAATACTGACCATTCAGCCAAAGGAGATCAATTGTGACTGCGACACATTTTTCAAACGCATGGTTGACAGTTCAGGCATTACAACTATGGATTCCGATTTGTTCTTCCTCAACAACGGATTGGGCGGTAACAGCTACATTGCGAGAATACCTTTTTATTTCAATAAAGCGGACAGCTCACATCCTACCAATGTTTACCTGGAAATGAATTCGAAATTTCTGGACACTGAACAGGGATATCCGGAATTGCTCATTGACAAAGCCATTAAAATAAACAGAGACCTCAATAATTATTCTTACGCCAAATATAAGAACGGAAAGCTGCTTATGCAGTACGGAAAGTATTATTACAGCCTGAATGCTGATACCTATCAACCGCACTTAAACGGTGAATATTCGTTTTTCGAAAAAGATGATTTCGATCATTTGTTTTACAAAATAAATTCAACAACAAGTATCATCATCAGCAAAAGAAAAGAAACAGCTATGGACATCGTAGCGCCATTTTCCTATCTCTTCATTTTCTATTGTCTTTTCATTGCAATCATATTTTTTGTGCTTCATTTTCCGATGAAGATAAATGAGATCAATTTTAACTTCAAGACCCGGATACAAATATCAATGGTGTCAGTGCTGATCGCATCATTTGTCATTATCGGGGTGTCAACGCTGTATTATATTATCGGGCTTTACGATAAAAAAAATGTTGACAACATCAGTGAAAAAGCCCACTCTGTTTTGATCGAAGTGGAAAATAAACTTGGTGGTGTTTCGCAGGTCACGCCTGATATGAAAGAAGAGGTGGCAACTTTGCTGACGAGGTTTTCGAATGTTTTCTTTACAGATATAAATCTCTACACACCCGGAGGAATACTTGTTGCGTCATCACGTCCGCAGGTATTTGATGAAGGTATGGTGTCACGAAAAATGGATGCCAAAGCGTTTAGCGAACTAACGACAAATAAAAACACACTGTTCATTCACCAGGAAAATATCGGAAAGCTGTTTTACGAATCGGCTTATGTACCTTTCAGAAATGACAACAACGAACTGATCGGGTATATCAACCTTCCGTATTTCGCCAAGCAAAGCGAACTGAAAAAAGAGATCTCAACTTTCCTGATCGCATTTATCAATATCAATATCATTCTCGTTGCACTTGCCATTATCATTGCACTGCTGGTTTCGAATTATATTACGAGGCCAATGAAACTGATCAAAGATAAAATCGGCCAAATCAAACTGGGAAGAAAGAATGAAAAAATTGCATGGCAGCGGAATGATGAGATAGGCGGGCTGATCAGTGATTACAATCGCATGATTGACGAACTTACCGAGAGCGCCGATCTGCTTGCCAAATCGGAAAGAGAAAGCGCATGGAGGGAAATGGCCAAGCAGGTGGCGCATGAAATTAAAAACCCGCTGACACCAATGAAACTGAGTTTGCAATATCTCAAAAAATCGTGGGAAGAAAAGACTCCTGACTGGGGAATTAAATTTGAAAAATTCACCGGCACCATGATAGAGCAGATTGAATCGCTGAGCAGGATAGCTTCGGAGTTTTCAGATTTTGCAAAGATGCCGAGGGCGCATAATGAGAACATCAACATTGTAAACCTTATTGAAAATGCTATTGCCCTTTACCAGGACAATAAACAGTTGATAAACCTGATCAGACCAGCGACCACGCCTTGCTTTATCTTTGCTGATAAAACACAAATGCTGCGGGTGATTAATAATCTTTTGAAAAATTCTATTCAGGCCATAAATGATGTGCCAAACGGAAGGGTGGATGTTGAGATCGTTTGCGAAGGGAAACGGATCACCATTAAAGTGACCGACAACGGAACAGGCATTTCGAAAGAAGAAAGTGAAAAGATTTTCTCACCAAACTTCACAACAAAAACAGGAGGTATGGGACTGGGATTGGCAATGGTGAAAAGCATTGTTGAAAGTTATGATGGAAGCATCAGATTTGAGTCGGAAAAAAATAAGGGGACAACTTTTTTTGTTGAATTACCGGGGGTGGAAAAAGGTGATGAACTTGGTTGATATTGGTTGAAGAAATAAAAAATTAAATAGGCAGTAAGGATACTTTATATGCACTCGTCAGACAAAGCGCGAACTAGCAGAGGAACCCTATTATTAAATCATGAAAAAAATTGTCTGATAATAATCTTAATGATTTTGGGGAAAACATGCAGTAGCCAAATATCAAATAATGCTCCTGCTGAATTAATAAAGTATGATTCCATTGCGATAATTAACTCAAAATTTAGCACCTGTTTTGACACATCTCTTTGCAATAAAATTGAGTACAAAAATCTTTATCTCAAGGTTTTTGATTCATTAAAAAATCATAGAATTGTACTTACTGATTCAATACTTGAACCATGTTTATCTTTTGATTCATGTTTAATGAAAACATTTAATGAAGGCTACAAAACAACTTTCTTTAATACTATTAAATGTTCCAAAGAATTTTATTATTGCATTAAATATCATGGGTTTTTAAGCCTTATTTGTATAAAACAATGGATCTTTGAAGATTCATTAATACCAAAAAAAATATGTGATCTCCTCAATAGTAATATTAAATTCAGTTCCCATTATCTCTTTGAACCCCAGATTTGGATAGGAATTCAATATAAAAATGCGATTATTTTATTAGTTAGCGATGATAAAAAAATCTGGGATGCAAATATTAATAAAGTCAGTACTATCATTAAGGATATTTGCCATAATTCAAGACTACAAAAGTTTTAAAAACTTTTGTAGTCTCTTTCGCTTTTGCAGTCGCAATTCACTTCCGGCATTGCTCATCATAGGTTAAGAAAAGTATATATGGTGGAATTGTGAGATTCTGTTTTTTGCTAATATAAATATTCTTGGTTGTTATTTGTTTTGTTTTTATTTTATTTAAGAATAAACATTTTTTAGCTGTTAAAATACGTTTTTAAATTTTATTTTTCGTTTTTATTGAGGATTTTAAAGGATTACAAAAGAAGAATGTGTTTATCATATAATATTGTAAAAGCGTTCGTAATGTGAATTTTGTATCTTCAATGAAATGTTAGCGTGTCAACTCGAAATGCTAAGAATCCAAACTGATTTGCTAGTGCGTCATGTCCTTATGCTAACGATTCAAATGGTCATGCTAAATCGTCGCAAGGAATGATTTTAGTTATAGGGGAACGGGCATTCAAAATAAACGATGAATGGGCAATGAGTCATTGAAGTGGGGTTGAAGTTTCAAACTCCATCCCCGCCTTATCAGATTCGGTTAACATTTATTTACCAGCAAGCTTGCCATGCAGTCCCATCATAAACCATTAATTTGTTGGTTGTGCTGTCGAAATACATCATGCCCTGTGATGGATTTGTCGGAGCAGAAGCCCGAGGTGTTAAAGTTATGACATCTTTGATAGTTACGATTCCTGTGCTGAAATCGCCACCGATCAATGGGGTTGAAGTATTGCTGTTGGAAATGTAGAGTTTGTTTGAACCTGTTTCATTGTAACCGGCATTGGCGCCTATAAAAACATTGTTGCTTCCTGATGCGTTATTGTAACCTCCCTGGTAACCTATAACTGTATTGTTAGCGCCGGTAGTTTTCCACAATGCATCACGGCCTATTGCAATATTATTATCGGCTGTGGCATCAGTATTAAGAGCATTGTAACCAATTGCAACATTGTTTGACGAGCTGGTTAAATGATTTCCGGCATTAAATCCTATGGCAACAGTGGTACCTGTACTTGAAGTTGCATTGCCGCCAGCACCTACGCCCATAAATATGTTTGAAGAACTATTGGTGTTTATAGCACCGATAACAGTTCCATCGGATTTCTGTAACTGGATCAAAGGATTTGAAATGCTTTGAGAAGAGTTGGCCTTCACTACTAATTGGGCAGAATTTGCATTGCTACCAATAGTGGCTGTTCCAACAAATGTTGCATTCTGGCTTGCATCCAAGGTCAAAGTCTTATTTGCGTTTGACCAAAATTCCATTGAATTGGCTGTGGTGTAGATCTGGCTAACATTCCAAAGCTGGTCAGTTCCAATCTGAGTAAACTTAGATAGATTGGGCGAATAAAGAATAAAATCCGTTTTGTAATTGCCTGATTCCTGATATAATTTTCCGATTTTATTGGCATTGTAACCGAACATGAGTGGCTGGGCATCACTTGTGCCAATGTAATTGGTGGAAGGATTTGTGCCGGAATTGCCGGTCAATCCCCAACCATTTCCTCCACTGCTTGAGGCAACCCATGTTAAGTTTCCGGAACCATCATTCTGCAGAACAGTATTAGCGGCACCCTGTAATGAAGGAAAAGTATAAGCTACGCTTTTAATTTTAGTTATATCGCCGGCAGTATTAATGGTAAATTTACTGGTACCTCCTACCTGGGCATCAATAAAATTCTGAGCACCGCTTCCGATAGAAGTTTCAGTACGGTTTATCAACAGGTCAGTTGCACCAGCAGTTCCCGATTGACCATATACGGGGACAATCTGCAGGCAATTATCAATTCCCGTTGCAGCTCTTAACTGTGGTCCGAAATAGGAGGCATTATTGGCACACAAATAAATTTTTGTTGAGTTGGTATTTTTAATTGATATACTCCCTGCCCTGCTATTTGCCTGGCTGATGGTGACAATACTTTCGCCGGGTGTATTACCGGTAATGTTGATTGCATTTGTCCATTGGGGGATCACACTTATTTCAAATAATGATGAAGGAGTAGTGGTGCCAATACCAATTTTCCCGGATGATGTCATTCTAATCCATTCAGTGTTATTGGTTTTAAACACCATATCCTGGGCATCACTTGTACCAATGTAATTAGTGGAGGGGTTTGTGCCGGTATTGCCGGTTAATCCCCAACCTGCAGCAGAAGATGATGAAAGTAGCTGGGACCACACCGGATTGCCGGTAGTTCCTGAATTAAAATAAAAGCCGGGAGTATTGTTTGTTTGATAAATAAGCAGACTTGTTGCCGGCAACACTATCGAATTCCGTTGTGAAAGAGTTAAACGCGGCAACAGGAATCCTTTATTAAAGTTAATGTCGGCATTAACATCAAGCATGGCGGATGTATCGGGAGCTCTCCCGGTTTCATTGATGCCAACGTTCTGGGAAAAAGTTTTAAAAGACTTCCCTGTTAGCAATAAGAAAAACATTAGCACAAAAATGGAAAGCATTGTTGCTTTTGGCTTTTGCATATACTGATTGTGTGTGTTCTTTTTCATAAGTTCTTTTTTAAATGGGGGTACAAAAATAAAAAAATAGTTACTTTTAAAATGAATTTAAGTTGAGCAATTAAATGTTCATGTCAGAAACTAAGCCTAATAAATTGTGGCAAAATTAACAAATTTACAATAGCAGCGCTAGAGTACTTTTACTTATTTTAATATAGTAGTTTTGTTTTGTTCAAAGCACAGGCAAACTATAAGTTGTGATAATTTATTGATTTGCAAAATAAGTTAAAGAAGGATACTCTAACTCATTTTTCAAGTTCTTATTACAATGTTAGCTGACGAGAATGTTGTCTTTACTGAAATCTGAAAGTATTTTTCAGGATAGTATTGTATTACTCCAAATGGTTCATTCTGTTTTCAGGTAGGTACAAATTTCTTTGAAAAATAATATTATCCTTCCTGTCAATAAAAAACTCCCAATTTTCACAGCGGAATACAGAAACGAGAAATGAGTTATCGAATGTAATTTTGCAATTATTATCTAACATAAGGAATAAATAATTCTAACAATCTACTTTTACAATTTTAAATGACAATGAAGTTGCGAACATAATTAATTCGCAAAATTAAGATACAATTTTCTGCTTATTGAAATCAACATAAACAGCAGGGTTTACAAAGCAGTTTTTTTGCAAACCTTTATTGATTCAGCAAAATGACGTGCGAAATATTTTAAAATCTTCAAGACAACCATCCATAAGGGTTTCCCCTTACGTATTATTTACATTTTCATAGAAGTTCTCTACGTAAATAGTTCCAAACAAGTATTTTTACCAACTTCAAAAATTTACTGAATGCTGCATAAAACCAAATGATTCTTTGATATCTTAATAATTGGAATGATTTTTTTTATTAATATCCGTAGAAATACTGATTATTTGTTATTTTTGTAAAAAATTAGGTTGGTATATTCCCAAACTATTTTAAAATTTCTAAAAACCTTTAGTTTGCTACTATACTTCATTATTAGTCCAACCTTGAACCAGAATATTTGTTAGAATAAAATTGTTTAAGTGCAGGTTATTAAAACAAGATATCATCTTACTGCCTTGTAAAACTTGATTATTATTTCAGAATGAAATAATGTTGTTACTGATTTTTATTAATTAATTTGTGGAGGATTTAATATGAAAAAAATCATTACCTTCTTAGTAGTTTTACCTGCTTTTTTAGGAATGTTTTTGAATACTGAAAACCTATCAGCCCAGGGAAGCATTACCGTTTTGACAAATCCCGATGCAGGTGTCGGAATCAATTTATATCCTATAGTTTATAATAATAACCTTTATTACCGATACATTGATGCATCCGGAAAATGGCGTTTGTCAAAATACGATGGTACATCAATTACTATGGCAACCAATCCTGATGCAGGTTCAGGCTATTATGCCGCACCCACAATTTATAACAATAATCTGTACTTTCAGTATTATAACAGTTCTTACAAATACCAACTTGCAAAATATGATGGTTCGTCGCTTTCGCTAATTGCAAATCCTGATGCTGGTGCAGGCGCTCAATCTACTTCGATAGTTTACAACAACTATTTGTACCTGTTTCTTTATTATAATAATGCATCGCCTCATAAGTTTCAGCTTGCAAAATATGATGGCACTTCACTATCATTGATTGCAAACCCTGATGCCGGTGACGGGAACAATGGTTATCCGATAATCTATAACAACAATCTTTACTTTCAATATAAAAACGCAGCAGCCATTTACCAGTTGGCAAAATACGACGGTACCTCAATTACTCTGGTTACAAACCCCGATGCTGGTTCCGGTTTCTTTAGTTATACACCAGTTGTCTTCAACAATAGCATGTATTTTATTTATTGCAACGCTTCCAACAAATACCAATTGGCAAAGTACGATGGCACCTCAATAACTTTGATCGCCAATCCCGATGCTAATCAGGGAGCATCGGGATCACCGGTAGTTTACAACAATAATTTGTACTTTAAATACTGCAATGCTTCGAACATTTACCAGTTGGCAAAATACAACGGCACATCAGTTTCGTTGCTCACCAACCCTGATGGTGGCAATGGTATTCAAAATAATTCGATAGTTTACAACAACTATTTGTGTTTACAATATCGTAATGCCTCAAGCAAGTATCAATTATTAAAATTTGATGGTACTTCGTTCACACTGATCGCTAATCCAGATGCCGGAACAGGGTTTACAGGCTATCCTGTTCTTTATAACTACAGTTTGTTTTTTCAATATGCTGATGCTTCAGGTGTGAATCAATTGGCAAGATACAATGGCATTTCAGTTGCCCTGGCTACAAATACAGGTGGTGGCGGATTTTATAATAACCCCATAGTTTATAATAATGCACTTTATTTTACCTACCGGAAAACAACAGGTTATTGCTTTTTGGGAATGTATGGTGAGTCACTGCCACCGGTGCATAATGTGACCCAGTCAACATATTTTTATGCAATCCAGCCCGCTATTGATGCTTCGGTAAATGGTGATGTTATTGAAGTGGATGCAGGAACTTATACCATTGCTGCAGGCGCCCAGCTTAACATTAATAAGCAAATCACACTAAGAGCAAAAGCAGGACTTTCGTCCAAACCAATAATAACAACCAGCTATTCAAGCTGGACGAGTTGTGCTGTGCAAATTGCGGCAAATAATGTGATGATTGATGGCTTTGAAATAACAAGTTCTTCGGCAATAAACACCAATCCGAATTATCTGGTAGGTGATTATTATTCAACAAGCAATAACTGGACAATTCAAAACTGTAATATCCACCAGTGTTATGTAGGTGTTTTTGCAAATGGAAACAATGTCACAATACAGGGGAATGAAATTCATGAAACCTGGAACGACTGCATAGATTGCGAATACGGTCTTTGCGATGGGCTTAAAGTATCCCACAATTGGTTACATTCAGAACATACGAATAGCGGAACAAAACCTGCCGGTATTACTTTTAATTGTGATGCTACAGCCACTTCTCCGGTTGAAATATCTTATAACTACTGCAATTCGTGCCGTACTTTTATTGATTTCCAACATAACGGAGGTATTGCACCGGGAAACCAGATAGTAGTTATGCATAATACCGTAGATTGGAACCTGACAGCTTTGCCGGCAGTACCAATTCCAAGCGGTACAATTGCTGAGCAGATGTCAATTGCTTTTTATACAGGAAATAGCCCCGCATCGTGGAATGCTTCTAAAATAGACATCCGCGACAATATTTTTTCGCGTCAGAAATGGTATGCAATTGTCAATACAAGCAGTCCCGACGGGTTATTTAATGCAAGCCTCAACCTCAGAAATAATCTGTTTTATCAATGGTATATGGTTGACGTTTATTATCCGGGTAATGCTTATACTTATGAATGGCCGGCACAAAGAGGTGCCGTGGGATGGTGGTATGCTACTGATGTTCCTCCATCTTTTAATGGTGATTTGCAGGCGGAACCTTTATACAAAGCCACAGGTACAACTCCTGACAGTTATTATGCATTGAATTTATGTTCTCCGGCATTAAATGCAGCTACTGACGGAACAAACATTGGTGCAAATACTGCTAACCCGGGACAACCTCCTTTGGCAGCCGGTGTTTCTATTGCAGCAAATAATAATAATGTCTGCTCAGGGACATCAATTACTTTCACTGCTACACCGACAAACGGAGGCTCAAGCCCAACATATCAATGGAAGAAAAACAGTGTAAATATTGGCACAAACAGTTCAACATATTCTTACGCGCCTGCAAGCAATGACACTATCTCCTGTGTGATGACATCAAGTATTTGTACTTCGGGCAATCCTGCAACTTCTAATAAAGTTATAATGATTGTAAATCCCAGTCAGCCTGTGAGCGTGTCAATTGTTGCTTCAGCAAATCCTTTTTGTTCCGGGTCATCAGTTACTTTTACTGCCACTCCAACTAATGGAGGAACACCTGCTTATCAATGGAAAGTTGGTGGATCAAATATTGGAACAAATAGTTCAACATATTCCTACAGTCCTGCTAACGGTGATATTGTTACTTGTTCACTAACTTCAAATGCAAACTGTGCTACCGGTAGTCCTGCAACATCAAACTCCATTACCATGACTGCTATTGCTCATCAAACAAAACATTATGTTACCACTTCCGGTGTTGACATCATTTGTAATGGTACATTATTGAACCCATGGCTGACAATTCAATATGCGATTAATAATTCATTAGCCGGTGACACTATTGTAGTTGATGCCGGGACTTACAATGTTGGCACCAGTCAAATACTCATCAATAAAACTCTTGTTTTGCAGGCAAAGGCAGGTTTATCTTCCAAACCTAAAATAACAATAGCTTATCAAAGTTATGGAAACTGTGCAGTGAGTATCGCTGCAAATAATGTGGTTGTTGATGGTTTTGAAATT
>CAISZK010000400.1 GCA_903889915.1 uncultured Bacteroidota bacterium | reverse complement strand
TGCATACTACTTTGCCCGCTACGAAAGCAACAAAGGCGAGCTTGGCGAAGCAGGACCGGTGGTGTTTGCTGAAATTCTTTCATAAAAAATTCTTCTTCAGGTAAAAGAAAACACCGGGGACACAGAGAACACGGAGTTACACGGAGGATATATTTTCGATGTGTTTCTCCGTGTTTTTTTGTGGTAATAGATTTGACAACTTTTTAAAAGTTGTCAAATCTTCAACGCTAATGAATCCGAAGGATTCACATGTTTGTAGAAAAATGAACAACAGCGCGACAAGCGACCCCGATGGGGTCGCACCCTCCGTGGTAACATCTCTGCTATAAACATGAAATCCCTTCGGGATTTTTCTTTCTTTTCATCCGCTTGGGCACGTCGCCTGACGCATTTGTGATTGTTGCCGTTTTAATAGATTTGACAACCCCGATGATTTAGATTTGACAACTTTTAAAAAGTTGTCAAATCTCCTGCACCGAAATAAGTCAATTATTTTCGGACAACAATTTTACCCCTGTATCGCGCATCACCATTAACGAAAAGATCGTAAAAATACATCCCCGCTGCAAGCCCTGCAACATCCACATTTAGTTTGGCAGCAGGCTGGGTGACCCCGATATCTTTTATGGTTCGTCCGCACACATCGCAGAGAACAAAATGGGTGTTATTTATTTCAAGATTGTTGTAATCTAAATAAATTTGATTGGTGGCGAGGGTAGGATAGACTTTGAAAAATTGTGAATGATTGGTTGTATCAGATGATATGTTAATCAAACTAACATTGTCAATGTAGTAATAGGCTATATGTTCTTTTGCAGAAGAATTTATTAGTGATGTACTGATTGATGAATCTGTATTAAAATTTCCAATTGAAAGATACCTTTCATTACCTTGAGCAATAAAATCACCTTCAATTTTGATCCAATTAATTGAATCGTCGAGGATAGAATCAAGATAATTTATTTGTGGAGAAAAAGTATTTAATGTATTTGAAGTTAAAAATACTGGTTGATCGGAAAGTAAGCAACCCATACTATTTATAGCATACATACTTACGTTTGCTAATTTAACATAAAACGTTAAATTGTATTTTTTATTTTGAATTAACGTACTAGCTAAAGGTATTTGTACAATTTCACGCGCATTAGTATAAGTATCTAAATAACCAAACAATCCAATATAAGCATATCCAGATTCGGCATAAGAAAAGCCACCAACATTAATAGGAACACCAAAATTGCTATCACTGCATGAATTAAAATAATCAGGAGTACCTGCCGCGAATGCAGAATACCAATATTTCGCATGATTAATTTGCCCCCACCAATCAGGACAAGCAACCGTATCTTCAAAACTTGGATTAGGCACTAGATTAATTTGTGCTTTCACGAAAACATTTGAAATTAAAATGAAAGAAATTAAAAATAGCTTTCTCATGAAATAATTAAAAAATCACCGTCAGCAATCGTTTCGTGAAGAATTGTTCGAAACACGGTTCAAAGGTAATGAAATTTTAATTGAGGGGGAGGATGAAAATTATGGATTGGGATGATTTAGATTTGACAACTTTTTAAAAGTTGTCAAATCTCGCATGTTGAATTTATCTATTTTTGCAACATGAAAATTTTTAAAATTTCAACGAATAAATGAAAACAAAAATCGCCCTTATCCTTTTCCCTCTCTGCATTTCAATGGTTCTGCTTTCGTGCGGTCCCACTTCGGAAAATGCAAAAAAATATGACGATGAATTGGTTGATCAACTGACAAAAGTTTATAAAAAAGAAGCGCTCCTCATTGATGCCATCAGCAAAAAGTCGCCGGGCAGCCTCGACACTCTTTACGCCAATTTAAAGAAACAAATTAAGCTGTCGAATGAAGATGTTACCAACATGGGCACCTTCGATGGACGCTCGGATTTGAAGAATGCGGCACTCAGGGTTTTTATGGCTTATAACGATGTGATCCCTACAAAATACAAAGACCTTATCGCTCTTTCGAAAATCCCCGATGATGTTTACACACCTATGGACGATGATAAAAAAATTGCATTGTTTAAGGAAATTGATGAAAGCATCAATAAAGCCAACGAGGATTTTAAACAGATGGAACGGGATTTTATCAGCAAATACAAGATCGAATTGTTCAGCGGAGTGAAGGACAGTACTTCTTTGAAGAAGTAAGATCCAAATTCCAAATTCCAAGATCCAAGATCCAAGAAAAGAACCAAGTCCCAAAGGGAGCACCCCTTTGAATTTGGAATTTGGAATTTGAGACTTGGGACTTGGGACTTTATTAAGCCTTTTGTTTCAAAATAAGATTAAGCTCATCCAACTGCTGCTGCGATAACACAGAAGGTGCATCGGCCATTACATCGCGTCCTGCATTGTTCTTTGGGAAAGCAATGAAATCTCTTATTGACTCGGAGCCTCCGAAAACAGCGCACCAACGGTCAACGCCGAAAGCAATCCCGCCATGAGGAGGAGCGCCATATTCAAAAGCATTCATCAGGTAGCCAAACTGCGACTGCGCCAGTTCATCAGTAAAGCCAAGGGTTTTGAACATTTTCTTCTGAAGTTCCTTGTCGTAAATGCGGATGGAACCTCCTCCTATCTCAACGCCGTTAATCACCAGGTCATAAGCATTGGCCCTGACATCAACAGGATTGGTGTCGAGCATGGGAATATCCTCCGGTTTGGGCGAAGTGAATGGATGATGTTTGGCATAAAAACGGTTTGTTTCCTCGTCCCATTCGAGAAGCGGAAAATCAATGACCCACAAAGGCGCGAAGACATTGGATTTTCTAAAGCCAAGCCTGTTGCCAATCTCAAGGCGAAGTTCGCAAAGCGCTTTCCTTGTCTTTTCTTCTTTGCCGGCAAGCACAAGCAGCAGATCGCCGGGTTTTGCATTGAAAGCCTCAGCCCATTTTTTCAATTCTTCTTCATTGTAGAACTTGTCAACCGACGATTTCAAAGTGCCATCGCTGTTGTATTTGACATAGACAAGTCCGTTGGCGCCTATCTGCGGGCGCTTCACAAATTCGGTAAGTTCGTCAAGTTGCTTGCGCGAATATTCTCCGCAGCCTTCAGCGCAGATGCCAACAACAAGTTCGGCATCATCAAACACTTTAAAATTCTTTCCTTTTACAACAGTGTTCAGTTCAACAAACTTCATCCCGAAACGAATGTCGGGCTTGTCAGAACCGTAGAGTTTCATTGCATCGGCATAGCTTATGCGCGGAAATTCCTTAACGGGATAATTGATCACTGTAGTGAAAAGATGCTTTGCCAGACCTTCGAAAGTGTTCAGAATATCTTCCTGCGTGATGAACGACATCTCGCAGTCTATCTGTGTAAATTCCGGCTGTCGGTCGGCGCGCAGGTCTTCGTCGCGGAAGCAGCGCACCAGTTGATAATAGCGGTCGTAACCGGCAATCATCAAAAGCTGTTTGAATGTTTGCGGCGATTGTGGCAATGCATAAAACTCACCCTGATTCATGCGCGAAGGAACCACAAAATCGCGTGCTCCTTCGGGTGTGGACTTGATGAGATAAGGGGTTTCAACTTCTATAAAATTCTGTGAATTCAGATAGTTTCTTGTTTCAGCCGACAGTTTGTGACGCAACTCAAGATTCTTTTTAACCACAGTACGGCGAAGGTCGAGATAGCGGTATTTCATGCGGAGTTCTTCGCCCCCGTCGCTGTTGTCTTCAATAGTGAATGGCGGCAGTTTCGATTCGTTCAGAACAATGATGTTTTCAACAAGAATTTCAATATCGCCTGTAGGCATTTTGGGATTCTTGTTGCTTCTTTCAATAACAGTGCCGCTGGTTTGCAGTACAAATTCCCTTCCCAGAGTTCTGGCTTTTTCGCAAAGTGCGGCATTTCCATCCATATTAAAGGCAAGCTGTGTGATGCCGTAGCGGTCGCGAAGGTCAATGAATGTCATTCCTCCCAGGTCTCTGGATCGTTGGATCCATCCGCAAAGTGTAACTTTTTCTCCCGCGTTTTTGATCGTAAGTTCACCGCAGGTGTGTGTGCGTAACATAAATGTAATTTTTTATTGCCGCGAAGGTAGGAAAATTTGAAACTCAAAACGACAAACCACAAACGACAAACAACAAACCCTAGTGAGATTGCCGTATCGGATCAGGCTTGATATCTTTAACCATCAGTTGTAATGACACCACACCATTCCACTCGTTTTCATCAATATGGTAGCAAATGCTGAAAGGCTTTCCATTGATCACCGTTTGCAAACTGTCAGACTGACCGAATGCGATGGCAGCATATTCGGGTTTGTAGATGCCCGGATACATCACGCAAAAACGCAAATGATTTAAACCAACTATGCGTGCATAACCTTTATCAACCAAACCGGTTGTAAGGAAAACAGGAGCCATATTGCCCGGACCAAAAGGAGCAAACTGTTTCAACACACGGTAAAACTTGGGCGAAATTTCCGTCAGTTCAAGCTTGGCATCAATTTCCACTTCGGGAATCAGCATATTTTCCTCGATGGTTTCGGAAACTATCTTTTCAAATTTCTGAGTGAATGCATCAAGGTTTTCAGGCTTCATTGAAAGCCCTGCTGCATATTTATGCCCGCCGAAATGTTCGAGCAGGTCGCTGCATGCATCAATGGCATCATAGATATCATAATCCTTGACAGAGCGGGCGCTGCCGGTGATAAGTCCATTGGATTCGGTCAGCACTATCGTCGGGCGGTAATAGGTTTCAATAAGCCTGGAAGCGACAATACCCACCACTCCTTTGTGCCAGTCCTGGCTGAAAACAACAGTGGACTTGCGTTTGGATTGCTCCTTATCTGCAAGTATCATGTCGAGCGCAGCCTGGGTGATAGAAGTATCAAGGGTTTTGCGTTCAGTGTTGTTCACGTTGATATATTCCCCGATTTCCATAGCTGCAACGAGGTCATCGCAGATAAGCAGCTCAACGGATTTTTTCCCTGTTTCTATTCTTCCTGCAGCATTGATGCGCGGTCCGACAAGGAAAACAAGGTCGTTGATATTGAGAGAACGTGCAAATATCCGTTCTTTTGTACACAGAGCGGGAGCAAGGCGTTTAACACCGCTGAAGGTAAGCACAGCTTCAAGTCCTGCACGCGGATTGGAATTGATGATTTGCAGACCATAAAAAGCGAGTATCCTGTTCTCACCTGTGATGGGCACTATATCGGAAGCAATACTTACAACAACAAGGTCGAGGTATTTCTTAATGTCATTAAAGGGAATGTCAAACTTTTTGGCGTAAGCCTGCACAAGTTTAAAGCCGATACCACAACCCGAAAGTTCCTTGTAAGGATACTCACAATCGTGCCGCTTCGGATCGAGCACTGCCACTGCAACAGGAAGACAATCGCCCGGACGGTGATGATCGCAAACAATGAAATCAACTCCTTTTTCCTTTGCATATTTGATCTGTCCTTCAGCTTTGATGCCGCAATCGAGGGCGATGATAAGTTTGAAATCGTTGGCGGCAGCGTAATCAATCCCTGCATACGAAATGCCATAACCTTCATTGTAGCGGTCGGGAATATAGTAGTCAATGTTCCCGTCGTTGTTATAAATGCTTTTGAAAAAAGAGAAAACAAGCGCAACGGCAGAGGTTCCGTCAACATCATAATCGCCGTAAACAAGGATCTTTTCATTATCCTGAATGGCTTTGCATATCCTGTCAACGGCAATATCCATATCCTTCATAAGGAAAGGATCGTGCAACTGCGACAATTCGGGACGGAAAAATGCTTTGGCTTCATTGAAAGAGGTGATGCCCCGCAAAGCAAGAAGGTTGGCCAGTTTTTTCCCAACGCCTAGTTCCTGATCAAGCATTTTCACAAGCGCTCCATCAGCTTCATCTTTTATAACCCAGCGTTTATCCATTTATTTTAATTCAGCCGGTAAAGGTAGAAATATTCAGCCAAACAGGGAGAGAATGATGTGAAAAAAGGAAAAAGTTTTGCTGTAAGTGTTGAAATATAGTTGTTTTGTTGAAGTGAAAAATATTGTAGAAGATGGAAATCTCAATCAAAATGGACAAAAAAGGGTTTGTAAGTGTTGCGATTTTTCAATTTTAAACAAAAGATTCACAACATTGGTATTTTCAATTTTCAATTCTGCTTAATTTCTGTAAATTTGTCAATGATTTTCAGAGCCAAACTTGTTGATGAATGATTTGAAAAAATCAGGATAATAGCTGGTGACAAATAATAATTAAATGCAGGGAAACTAAAATGAACATTGAAGAATTCAGAGAATATTGCATGTTGAAAAAAGGAGTTACCGAAAGTTTTCCTTTTGACGAGATCACACTTGTTTTTAAAGTAATGGGCAAAATGTTCGCCCTCACAAATACCGAAGGTGAGTTTACACTGAACCTGAAATGCGACCCTGAAAAAGCTATTGAATTGAGAGAGCATTATCCGAGTGTCCTGCCCGGATACCACATGGATAAGAAACATTGGAACACTGTGATCATTGATGGCATGGTGGCCGATGAATTGTTGAAAGAATGGATTGATGATTCCTACGACCTTGTTGTAAGCAAACTTCCCGCAAGTAAAAAGCCGGGAAAATAAACTTCATTATGGGAGCCCTGATAATAATCTTTATCGTTTTTTACTTTATTTTTGTTTTAGTAACTCTTTGGAGAAAGTATCTTAGCACAAACATTCTTACCCTTGAATTCAACCCGCATACCATTATTTTCAAAAACAGGTTAAGGATTGATCAGGCGAATACACTGTCGCGTTATTCCTCATACTACAGGATGCTTCCTGAAAAACTGAAAGGCCATTTTGAACACAGGGTTCTGAAGTTTATTGATGAGAAAGATTTTGAAGCAAAAGGCGACCTTAACCTCACTGAGGATATGAAAATTCTTATTGCCGACAGCGCCGTAAAACTGACCTTTGGTCTGCGTGATTTTTTATACGAGAAGTTCGAAAAGATCATCATTTTCAAAGGAGAGTTTTATTCCGATTTTTCAAAAACAACAAATAAAGGAGAAACGAACCCTGCAGGTGCCATCGTGTTTTCGTGGAAAGATCTGCTGGCAGGTGATGAAAACACCACTGATGGAATCAACCTGGGACTTCATGAATTTGCCCATGCGCTGATGGTGCAAAATCTGAGCTGCGAAGGTTGTTATGAAGGGCAGTTCCTGGATAACATTGGCATGTTTGATGACTTTTACGGTAATGAAAATAAACTCTCCGTTGTAAAGACACATCATCTTTTCCGCAATTACGGCTTCCGCAACAAAATGGAATTTTTTGCCGTTGCTATTGAACAGTTTTTTGAATTACCTGAAAAATTGAAAACAGACTTACCGGAATTGTATTTCATATTAAGCAATTTGCTTAACCAGAATCCTGCAGCTTTGTTTTCGCAGAAAGAAGCTTAGTAAAACGATTACAATAAATTCAACAAAGACATTATTTCATCGAACTACGAACAAAATTACGAAATTACGAACTACGAATCTATTAGCGTTTTCGTACTTCGTATGTTCGTAAAAGATTCGTACTTCGATGAAATAATCTGGGGAAGTTATTTTGAATGTTTCGCTTACAAAAGAATAAAAGATGGGACCTATACCAACACCGTTGTATAAGCAGTCACTTCCGGAGCATTCAACAGATGTTTCCTTACCTTGCATTTATCAGCAACGGCAACCAAAGCATCCTTGTAATTTTCAGGAAAATCAGGCGGTACCTGTATCTGAATATTGACCCTGACAAGCATTTTGGTAATTTCATCATACTCCATTTCCTGTGTAATTTTGATGTTCTCAGTAGGAAGATTTCTCATGTCGCAGAATGATTTGATATAGATGCCGGCACAGGTTGCCAGTGAC
>CAISZK010000399.1 GCA_903889915.1 uncultured Bacteroidota bacterium | reverse complement strand
GAAAAAAAATACTAAAAGTGTTTTCTGCACAAGAATATTCTGTGCTTCAAATTTAAAACCTGAATTTATTGGAAATACCTTTAAACTCCCGTTGGGGGAAAGGGGGTGGTGTGTTCGGCTACTATCAAAAGTCTCCTAAACATAAAAATATCATCCTATTTTTAGCTCACAATGTCATAAAAAAGTTTTGTACTTTTGTTTGCGACTTTTGGGTAGTAAAAAAAAATCATGCAAATAATGATCTCCACAATCTTTGGGATAAGAAATTATTTTGAGAAATTCTTTGAATCAAAAACTTTATTCAAAAATGTTTACATTTGTAGAGGAAATGAATGCTCTTATGAATATCATTTCAACATCATTTTCTTTAATCAAATATCCTTGTTTTATAATTTAAAATTACCAAGCAATGAAATTCTGAATACAGCTTAATTTTCAAAATCGGAACAATGAAAAAAACCCTCCTCATCATAGCCATTCACTGCATCATTTCAATTTCCTTCGGGCAGAATCACGCACCAACAGCAGTGAACGACACGGCGCATACTTTCAGAGGAACTGTTAGAATAAATGTGCTTCACAATGATTTTGACATGGACGGCGATTCTATTAAAGTTTATGGTGCAGCCCAGGCATATAATGGCTCTGTCATTAAAATTAATGACAGTATCCTTCAATATACTTCTTTGGCGAATTTTGCAAATGGAATAGATTCATTTCGATACACCATCAAAGATAATGGAAGCCCTATAATGAGCAGTTACGGATGGGTTTATATCCATGTTGACAATTCATTTACTGCAGATTCTTTAAACATCAACAATATCAATGCAGGTTTCAATGCCGATGGTGATTTATTCTGGTGGCATCATAACCCTGAAATTACAAGTACTATTATTCATGATGTGCCTAAATTCGAAGTTCCCAAAGGAAGTGGAAAACGTACAATATTTGCAGGAAATCTTTGGGTAGGTGGCAAAGATAATTTAGACAGTGTACATGTTGCAGGGCAATTATACAATGAGAATGGAAGGGATTTTTGGGCAGGACCTGTTTCTAATGTTTACGATTCAGCATATAATTCAAATTGGAACAGGATATGGAAAATAAAAAAGTCGGACATAGACTATCATCTAGCACATTGCTGGGAACAGAATTATGTTCCTCCTCAATCACTCATTGACTGGCCGGGAAATAGGAATACAGCCCAGGGACAGACAGCAGTTATGTTTCCTTTTAAAGATTACGGAAATGATGGAATTTACAACCCTTATGAAGGAGATTATCCCATTATCAAAGGTGACGAGACTGTTTATTTTATTTTTAATGACGATAGATATTCCCACACTGAAAGCAGCGGACATAAACTAGGAATTGAAGTACATGCTATGGCTTACAGCTTTAAATGCAGCAGTGACTCTGCTTTGTGGAATACTATTTTTATTAACTACAAAATTTATAATCGCTCCTCTACAACTTATGATAGTACATTCTTTGGAGCTTTCATTGATACCGATATAGGAAATGCTTATGATGATTACATAGGTTGCGATGTTGACCGAAGTGCTATGTATGGTTACAATGGTAAAAACATAGATGATTCCGGTCAATACTTCACTTACGGCGCTCATCCACCCGCACAGGCTGTGGTATTTCTTGCAGGTCCTAAAATGGATAATGATGGAATTGATAATCCTGCCGGTCTATGTGATGAAGGAGTTACCGGTGTTAATTTTGGAAATGGCATTATTGATGATGAGCGTTATGGAATGACAAGGTTTATTCCCTTTGGTGTTGGATCTATGATTGTTGAATATCCTATTTATTGCTCAGATCCTTATACAGGTATGGAGTATTATCATTACCTGAAAGGTTTGTGGAGAGATGGTTCTTATTTGGAATATGGGGAAACTGGATATGGACATACAGGGGCTTATGGTCCACCATGCAAATTTATGTTTCCCGGAAAATCAGATTTTTGTCATTGGGGCACTGCAGGTATGTTACCAAATGGAGTTATTAACTGGACAGAACAAATTGCAGATTATGTTCCTGATGACAGACGGCTATTTGGCTCATCTGGTCCTTTCACTTTTAAACCCGGCGATATGCAGGAACTCGATCTTGCTTTTGTTTTCGGCAGGGATTATGTTGACACAAATGCAACCGCTGCAATAACTGTAATGAATCAAAGAATTGACAGCGTCAGAAAATATTTCAGAAATAATGAAACGCCCTGTGGAGGCAGGTTTTCAAACCCGGTAACTTCTGAACCGGATCTTCCACAACTGTGGCTTTATCCTAATCCCACGAATGATTTTTTATTTGTTGAGATGAAGGACAATTTTAAAAATGCCGAACTCACCATCTACAATGTCAATTCCCAATTGGTGCTTAAAGAAACATTGAATAAAAAAATCACTGAGTTTGACATTAGCAAATTGAGGAAGGGAATGTATTTCATCAAAGTGAGAACTGACAAGGAAATTATTGCGAAGAAATTTATAAAAGAGTAAGCGCTCAAATAATTTCAGTTACGTATAACTACCGATATTAATATCTATCTTTGTATCCTTATCTGCAAGCTTGCCGTTTTCGTTTTTGTTTATTATTCGTACTAAAATTTGAAATCTTATGAAAAAACTATTTCAATATTTTGTTATCACTTTCATTGCCGTGTTTGCATGTTGCGGTCATTTATTTTCGCAATGCACGCTTGTTTCAAATCCCCTTCAGGTAAACGTCACCTGCAACGGCGGAGCGAATAATGGCACAGCAAGTGCAAATGTTTCGGGAGGTACAGGGCCTTACACATACCTATGGTCGAACGCTGCAACCACGGCTTCAATTTCGAACCTGGCACCGGGAACTTATTCTGTTACTGTCACCGATGCTTCGTGCAATATTTCGGGCATAGAGCTTGTGAATAACGGAGATTTCAGTGCCGGTTTCGTTGGCTTTTCAAGCAGCTACACCTATCAGACCAATCTTCAGCCTGAGGGTACATTTTATGTAGCAACCAATCCACATACATACCATCCGGGCTTCAGCGCCTGCGGTGATCATACCAACGGAACAGGAAACATGATGATCGTCAACGGCGCATCGGGCGCCAATGTGGATGTCTATTGTCAGACGATTGCTGTTTCACCCAACACAGTGTATGATTTCTCTACATGGGCAACATCGGTAAACCCCGGAAGCCCTGCCATACTTCAGTTTTCAATAAACGGTCAGTTATTAAACACTCCTTTCAATTTAATTTCTACAACCTGTGCATGGAATCAATTTTATGCAACATGGTTTTCAGGAAGCAATACCACCGCTGTTATTTGCATTGTGAACCAGAATACCGCCACATCAGGCAATGATTTCGCACTTGATGACATTTCAATGCAGAGTTGCTCACCCTGTGTGACGACTGCCAGTGTCACTATTACCCAACCGCAAGCGCTCTCTATAGCAAGCGCAGGTACTACCAATGAATTCTGCCATCGCGCCGATGGTACTGCCTCAGTGACTGCCGCCGGAGGTACCTTTCCATACACTTATCACTGGAGCCCTTCTTCACAAACCACGTCAACAATTACAGGACTTGCAACAGGCAATTATTCGGTGACAATAACCGATGGTAATGGATGTACCCACGACACCACTTTGTTCGTAAATTTCACACAGGGTCCAACTACTGCAATTACCCATGTCACCAATAACCTTTGCCAGGGACTGAGCAGCGGAATTATTGTGGATACTGTCAATGGAGGGCTTCCGGCATATACTTACCTTTGGAACAATGGTCAGACTTCGACCACAGCCGTGAACCTGATTGCAGGTGTTTATACCATTACTGTTACTGATGCCAATGGATGCACAGCCTCTGCTTCGGCAACGATTACGGAGCCTTCACTGCTTGTGACAACGGTTACAAATGTTGATTCTGTAATTTGCAACGGGCAGAATAACGGGAGTATTTCTTTAAATACCAATGGTGGAATACCGGCCTATACTTATGTTTGGAATACAATTCCACCGCAATCATCACCTATAGCTACCAACCTTTTAGCCGGAAATTATTCCGTTACGGTGACAGACAACGCCGGTTGCACAAACATCCTTTCAGCTACTGTCAGCCAGGCTTCACAACTTACTTCATCTTTTTCAGGAGTTACGGAAGTTAACTGTTTTGGATTAAGCAATGGAAGCGTTACTGCCATAGCTGCAGGAGGGGTCCCTCAATATATTTATACGTGGTCAAACACTGCAAGCACGGCAGCAATAAACAATCTGAGTGCAGGAACATATACTGTGACAATAACAGATCATAATGCCTGCTCTACCATAGACTCCATAACAATTACCCAGCCTCCACTGCTGAATGTGCTGTTGACACACGTGAATTCATTACAATGCCACGGCATGAACAATGGCAGCATTATTGACACAGTCACAGGAGGGGTTCTTGCATATTCTTACCATTGGAGCAATGGTCAGACTTCCGGCTCAGCCGTGAACCTCGTTGCCGGTGTTTATACCGTTACTGTTACCGATGCCAATGGATGCACAGTCACTACTTCGGCCACAATCACTCAACCAACTTTGCTTGTTTCGACTGTTGCAAATGTTGATTCAGTTGTTTGCTACGGGCAAAATAACGGGAGTGTTTCGGTGAATGTAAATGGAGGGATACCCGCATATTCTTATGCATGGAACACGATGCCGCCACAAACTACGGCAACAGCTTCCAATCTGATTGCAGGAGTTTATACAGTCACAGTCACCGACAGCGTGGGATGCACGAGCACCAACACCGCCACTGTTGATCAGCCTGCACAATTCGCTGCTACATTTTCTGGATTAACACAAGTCACATGTTACGGACTGAGCAATGGAAGCGTTGCTGCTGTTGCAAGCGGAGGAATATCGCCATACACTTTTTCCTGGTCAAACGCTGCAGATACGGCGGCTTTGGCAAACCTCATTGCCGGCACATATACTGTGACCATCACAGACATGAATGCCTGCACGGCCACATCTTCGGCGACAATCACAGAGCCTCCCCTGCTCATTGTTTCATTGACAAATGCAGATTCAGTGCGATGCAACGGACAAAGTAATGGCAGCATTACCGTTGGCGTTACAGGAGGAACACCGAATTATTCTTATGTCTGGAACACCGTTCCTGTGCAGTCAACAGCTACTGCTTCCAATATTCCTGCAGGAACATATACAGTGACTGTCACGGATAATAAAGGATGTACGACCACACTGAGTGATGTAATTTATCAGCCTTCGCCAATGGTTTCTTCCATCAGCAATGTGGTTCCTGTGCAGTGTTTCGGTCAGCATAACGGCAGCCTGACAGCGAATTTGAGCGGAGGAATTGCGGGTTATAGCTATCTGTGGAATTCCACACCTTCGCAAAACACAGCGATTGCAGGAAATCTCGCAGCAGGTACTTATACAGTCACAATAACTGATGGTAATGGCTGCACGAATACTGTTTCCTCTGTGGTTACTCAACCCAATCAGCTTACGCTAAATCTTAATTCAACGAATCAAAGTTGCGTAAACTATTGCAATGGACAGATAACTTCCGTTGTTGGCGGTGGTGTGCAGCCGTATGTTTATACATGGAGCAACACACAGTCAACTTCAGGAATCAGCTCACTTTGTCCCGGTACATATAGTGTTACCGTTGAAGATGCCAATCACTGCTCAACTGATGATGTGGCAACCATTATCAACAACACTTATATCACGGCGGGTTTCACAGCAGCTCCTGATAGCGGTATCATTCCTTTGACAGTCAATTTTACTTTTACAGGCTCAGGAGCGTCGAATTATTCATGGAATTTTGGAGATGGAAGTATATCAACCGATCAGAACCCGGAACATGTGTTTACCACAGCGGGCACTTACAATGTGGTGCTGATTGTCAATAGTGGTTCACCGGATAATTGCAGCGACACGATTTCACTTACGATCATTACAGAGAAGCCTTCATTGCTCACTATTCCCAATGTTTTCACACCAAATGGAGACAACATAAACGATGAGTTTATGATGCAATCGCAAGGCATTGCTTCCTTCAATTGTGTAATTTTTAACCGGTGGGGAAAACAAATTTATGATTGGACAGATGTCGCCAAAGGATGGGATGGAAAAACAAAAAGCGGCGAAACGGCGAGCGCAGGCACGTACTACTATATCGTAAGCGCGAAAGGATTTGACAAGGTACCATACGAAATGCATGGATCAATAACATTGGTCAGATAATAAAGTGTTGAATTTTGAAGGAGATGTTTTATCAGCAAACCATCCCCCCTATCAGTTCCTTCACTGAAGAGATGTTGTGGCGGACAAGATAATTTTCTATTCCCTGCATTATCTTTATTGAAACCTGCGGATCAATAAAATTTGCAGTGCCCACCTGAATTGCGGTGGCTCCTGCAAGCATAAACTCAATGGCATCGTCGGCGGTCATTATTCCACCCAACCCAATGACAGGGATCTTCACGGCCTTTGCTACCTGCCACACCATGCGGAGAGCAATGGGTTTTACAGCTGGACCTGAAAGGCCGCCGGTAACAGTTGATAAAACAGGCCTGCGTGTTTCGGTATTGATGGCCATTCCAAGCAGCGTATTAATAAGCGAAACCGAATCAGCGCCGGCGCCCTCAACAGATTTCGCAATCTCGGCTATGCTTGTAACGTTTGGCGAAAGCTTTACGATCAGCACTTTTTTATAGGCTTTTCTGATGACGCTTGTAACTTCAGCAGCCGATTCGCAGCTTGTGCCAAATGCCATTCCTCCGAGTTTCACATTCGGGCAGGAGATGTTCAGTTCAATGGCAGGGATATTATCAAGGTCGTTCAGCTTTTCAACAACAGCCACATAGTCCTCGATCTTCGAACCCGAAACGTTGACAATGATATTTGTTTTGTAGCCTTTTATTTTCGGATAGATATTTTGAATAAAATAATCCACTCCTTTGTTTTGCAAACCCACAGCATTGAGCATACCTGAGGCTGTTTCGGCCATGCGAGGATAAGGGTTTCCTTCGCGCGGCTCAAGCGTGGTGCCTTTAACTATGATGCCACCGAGATGATCAATATTGAAGAAATCTTCGTATTCCGGCCCGTAGCCGAAAGTTCCCGAAGCAGTAAGTACGGGATTCTTAAATTCAAGACCTTTTATGGATACTTTCAGATCTGCCATTTGAGTGAGTTAATATTAAACACAGGCCCGTCGGTGCAAACACATTTATTGCCTTCAACAGTTTCGGTTACGCAACACAGGCAGGCTCCGAGGCCGCAGGCCATGGTATTTTCGAGCGATACTTCACAGTCCACAGAATTCTTTTTGGCAAGAGCTGCCACAGCTTTCATCATTGGTTCGGGACCACAGCAAAATATTTTGGAGTAGGATGAGATATCTTTCAAAACAGTATGTGCCGTGACCAATCCTTTTTCTCCCATGCTGCCATCTTCCGTTGTGACATGGACATTCCCAAACTTTTCCATTTCACTTACCAGCGAAATATCTTCTTTGCGGCATGCACCAAACAGAATATCGAGAGCGATATTTTTTTCATGCAGACATTTTGCGAGGAAAAATAAAGGAGCAACGCCGCAACCGCCGCCAACAAGCAGGGC
Organism: uncultured Bacteroidota bacterium; assembly: GCA_903889915.1. Lineage (GTDB taxonomy): Bacteria > Bacteroidota > Bacteroidia > Bacteroidales > CG2-30-32-10 > CAISZK01. The sequence continues at coordinate 10,940 of CAISZK010000399.1, read as the reverse complement.
TTTTCCTGTCAGATCAAGACCGAAAGTATTGCCCAAAGGCAACATCACATTTAGCATGTCGCCCTTCTGCAATGTGCGGAGTTTGGTAGATCCTTCGCCAACACATTTGATAAAAAAACTTATTGTGTGGTTTTTGAAATCTACATCATGGATGGAGAACGGCCTTCTTAAAAAAGTATGAGTAGCACCGGGGACAAGCACTTCGGCAAACTGTCCCGGGAAAATATCAGGAAGTTCGGAAGGTGATCTTAGTTCAAGAATAAAATGAACATTACTCAGGCTCTTGTTTTCCCTGACTTCGAAATCCTGTATTATTTTTTTCACCTGAAGAATATTTCAGTTTTTGTATGCTGTTTTCTATTTGGTTTCTTCCGGTTTTTCATCCTCTTTCACTTCAGGATTCTCATTCACTTCAGGATTCTCTTCCATTTTGATCAAACCGTGAGATTGAAGGAAATTGTACCAGTTTAATACCTTTTTCATATCAGAGAGGTAAACTTTGTCCTTATCATAATCAGGCAATATTTCTTCAAAGTACTTCTTTACCAGCACCGGATCAGATTTTGCTTCAATACCGGGTCCGCCTGATTCCTTTTTATAAATAATGTCCATCACATCTCTCAACAGAACTTCTGTTCCTTGTGTGTAAATTGCAACACCTTCCAGCTCCAATGCTTTATCGGACATATAAATCGGAAATTTCGACTTGTCAACCAGTGATTCAACTATTGTTGCGCTTTTTACCTGCGACACTATCCTATATAATCCGGGCTTTCCGGGAATAGACACCAAATTTTTTAAATCCATTTTCTAATTTTTTTTGCAAAATTATGTATTAAAAGGAATAATTGAATAATTGTGGAAAAGATTTTATCAGCACTTTCTTAACAATGCTATTGCTTCAATGATTATAGTCAATTGTCATTGGTCAATAGTCATTGGTCAATAGTCATTAGTCAGTAGTCAGTAGTCAGTAGTCATTAGTCATTGGTCATTATTGAATGCCTGGATAAAGGAGATTATATCACTGCAAGACTACAAACTGTTGTTTGGGTTTTGAAATTCACAATTCAGTTTCTGTAAAAGTTAATGAAACATTTTTCCTCTTAAACAGTAAAATAGAAACTAATAAATCCATTTAAATATCAACAAACAAGGACAATTCTGTATTCAGAATCAGAAATGTTTAAAATACTGGTCGCTTTAATTTTCCATCAATAATGAAATTAATCAGGGACGATGGCAACGAATTCAAAAAAATATCGTCTATCACTTTGAAAATCGCATTTCTTTAGTAATTTTGGAAAGTTTTTGAAAATCGCAGTATTACAATATTGTTTCACAAACTGAAGAAAGAACTGTTGACAATACTGGTTTTATTACTATTTTGAAAGTTGAATAATTACGATCTAAATGAATTTTTAGAATTATGAAAAAACTATTTCTACTATTTTTCATGCTTGCGTTATCCGCAAAAATTTACCCGCAGTGCTTCAATGCTGATTTTTCTAATGCAGACTTTACCAACTGGATTGGTACAACCGGTGAGAACAGCGGAGGCAGTTTTAACAACCAGGTTATTGGAATTAACCAGGGGACTACAAATTCTCTACCCACAGATGCCGGACAACAGACTATAATTAATCAGGGATATTATGATCCAAATACCAACAATTTGTTGTGGACAATACCACCGGGAGGAACTTCTTGCGCAAGGTTGGGAAATGAAAATACCAACTACGGAGCTGAAAGACTTGCTTACACTATAAATGTAAATGCATCGAATATTGTTTTCACTTACCAGTATGCAGTCGTTTTGGAAGACCCGGGACATGTTGTTACCGACCAGCCAAAGTTTACAATTTATGTTCTGGATTCACTTCAGCATGTTTTTGACCCAACTTGTGGAGAATATGAAGTCTCATCCAGTGCTGGAATTACTGGTTGGCAAGATGCAACACATGCTGCTGATGGAGAACCCGATCACTGGAAAGATTGGACAACTGTTGGGGTTGATTTAAGTGCATATATGGGACACCCTGTTACTATTCTTTTCACAACCTACGACTGTGCTGAGGGCGCTCATTTTGGTTATGCATATATCGCCTGTCATTGCGGATCTTTAACATTGCAACAACTATGCACAGGAACTCAGGATATATTATCAGCTCCGGCAGGGTTTGCTTCCTATTCCTGGAGTACCGGTGGAAGCGGACAAACTGAAACGATTAATAATCCTGTAAATGGAACCACAGTTACTTGTACTTGTACATCTGTTCAGGGTTGTACTATGTCTTTAAGTTTGGTATTAAATGTGCAACCTGTTACTTTCACCGTAAATTCAACTAATGTATGTGCAGGCGCACCTGCTACACTCAGCGCTACCGGTAGTGGTTATTCTTATACATGGAGTGATGGACAGACAGGCGCTACTGTGGTGGAATCGCCTACCACAACAACAACTTATACAGTCACTGCTACTGCAAGCGGAGGTTGTAGTAACACCGCTTCGGCGACTGTGACTACTAATCAATCTCCTAGCGGAACTATTACATCCACGCCATCAGATTGTGGAGCAAGTGATGGCTCAATTACCATCACTCCGACTACAGGAACACCCCCATACCAATATGCCTGGAATACATCTCCCCCTCAGAATACGGCTACAGCTTCAAATATTCCGTCGGGCACATACACAGTCACAATAACAGATGCCACTACCTGTTCATCGGCGATTAGCGGAGTTGTAAGTTCTACTGCACAAATGAGTCTTACTACAGATAGTACAGATGAAAATTGCGGACATTCCAACGGAACAGCGACAGTTGTGGCGAATGGTGGGCTTGGATCATTCACTTATACGTGGAGTACTACGCCTGTTCAAAATACTTCTACCGCTACGAGTCTTCCTGCGGGCACATACACAGTTACGGTTGGCAGTGGCACATGCACCGCTACTGACCAGGTAATAGTTAATAATTTGCCTGGTCCTTCAGCAGCAATCACAAGTATTACCAATGCAAGTTGCGGCAATGCAAACGGAGGCGCTGTTGTTACTGCAAGCGGTGGCGCTCCGGCTTATACATACCAGTGGAATAGCACACCACCTCAATATACAAATATCCTTCAAAATGTAGTTGCCGGAAACTATGCCGTTACTGTTACCGATGTCAACAATTGCACGGCAATAAATACTGTAAACATTCAGGATCTGCCGGGACCTACTGTATCTATTATCTCTTCAAATGAAATGTGTCATCAGGCTAATGGGTCTGCAACAGTTACTGCAATTGGAGGAACCGGAGTATATACGTATCTTTGGAGCAATGGTCAGACTACTCCACAGGCAACAGGTCTTACACAGGGTGGTTACACCGTTACGGTAAATGACTCAAACTGTATTGTTATCGAATCCGTAACAGTTGGGGAAACTAATGGACCGACTGCAGGATTTTCTATTCATCCCAGGATACTGACTTTAATGGATGGACCTGTTTCAGTATTGGATAATTCTTCAAGTGGTGTGGTTGGCTGGCTCTGGGATTGGGGTGATGGAACTCCTGACGGAACAGGCAACACTTCCTATCATCAGTATATGAATCTGGGTACTTATATCATCACTTTGATCGTGACTGATAACAATGGCTGTACCGATACAGTCACCGATTCAGTGAAGGTTAAAGATATTTATGCCTTCTACATTCCCAATGTTTTCACACCTAATGGCGATGGAACCAATGATGTCTTCACTCCAAGAGGGATCAGTGTTGACCCGAATAATTATGATGAAATGATCTTTGATCGTTGGGGTAATGTGGTTTTCCACACAACAAAATGGACAGGAACTTCAGCCGAACCATGGAACGGAACAAAGAATAATAAAGGCGGAATAAGCGACCTGGTTATGGATGTTTATGTTTACAGAATACAGTTGAAGGAACTTGAAGGCTGGAAACATCAATATGTTGGCAGGATCTCATTACTTCCTTAACAGCAATTGATCTTTAAATCCCCGTTAAATATGAAAACTCCCGAAAAATTTCGGGAGTTTTCAGTATAGGGAAAGAAAGTATTATCGCACTAACAAAAAACCAACTTAATTTAACTCTCAATATGCGTATTTATCTTGTAGGCTCAATGGGAAGCGGGAAATCAACCCTTGCAAAGAAAATGGCACTCAGGCTGAATATGGAATTCATTGACCTTGATAAAATGATTGAAGCAAAAGCAGGCCGCAGTGTTAATGATATATTTGCCATTGAAGGTGAAGACAAGTTCAGGGAACTGGAACACGATTGTTTGAGAGAAACGCTACTTCATGATCAGGCTGTGATTGCGACAGGCGGCGGGACACCATGTTATTTTGAAAATATGGAATTCATTAATAGCAATGGCATTTCAGTGTATATTAAACTCAACCCCGGTATTCTCACTTCAAGGCTCATGGAGGCGAAAAGTCCAAGGCCACTACTAAAACAATTGAGTGGTAAAGATGAAATTAAGAAGCGGATTGAAGAACTATTGGCGGAAAGAGAACATTATTACCTTCAGTCCAGACTCATTGTTGAAGGAGAGAATATAAAAGCAGAAACAATCATTAAAATGATTCAGGAATCAGAGGGTATTGGTTAAAACTGTAAAGATTTTCAGGTTAGAAAACCTTTAATGATCTAATATCTTCCTGCAGAGAAATAGTACCTTTTATAGTATGCCTCATCAAGATCGTCAACTGTGACATACCTGCCGTATGAGGTTGCGTGGATAAATTTGTTGTTTGACAAATAAATCCCCACATGAGAGATATATGAACTGCCAATTTTGAAGAACACAAGATCACCTTCGCACAGATCAGATTTATTGACAGGCTTCAATGCTTTGTAAATATCACCGGCACTGCCGCCAACATTGATCCCATAGACCTGTTTATAGATCGAGGAAGCAAATCCCGAACAATCAGCGCCGGCTTTGCTCTTACCACCATATCTGTATGGAACACCAAGCCAACCGTACACCTCATTGTACAACTTCAAATCGCTGCAGGAATCAAGTTGTATCCCTTTTTTCTTAAAGAAAGAATATCCCTTGCAAATTGTGGAATCGAAACTTTTTGGTGGATTGCCTGAGAAAATAGAAAGGGAATTCCCTCCTATTGAAAATAAAGGCAAAACAAGCAGAAAAAGCGTAATTATTTTGAGTTTTTTGTTCATTTGAATAAGCAAATATAGGCTTACAAATCCAAAGAGAAGGTAACGATTGATGATTCTTAACGTTTTTTAACAAGCATAGGAGAGTTAAAAAGTTTGTGGTTTGAGGTTTGTGGTTATTGTTCTTTTGGGCTTTGGTATTTTAATTTATCAATAATAACTTCAATAAGGATTGAAAGGATGGAGTTATTTCATTTCCTGATTTTGAAATAATAGGTGGATTTTTGCAGAAATTTGCTAAAACACACCCATCTTTTTGCAAAAAAACTGCTAAAACATACCCATCTTTTAGCAGGAAAACTGCTAAAACACCTACCTATTTTAGCATAAAACAAACAATTCTCCTATCCTCTTCTCCTAAACAACACCACATTCTCCACATGCTGTGTGTGAGGAAACATATCAATGGGTTGTGATTTGACAAAGTCGTATTTTACTGAAAGCAGCTCGATATCTCTTGCCTGTGTGGAAGGATTGCAACCAACATAAACTATTTTTTCAGGATGCATTTCGAGCAATTGGATCACCACATCTTTGTGCATTCCATTGCGCGGAGGATCGGTTATGACAACTTCGGGTGTTCCATTTTCCAAAACAAACTGTGGATTCAGCACCTTTGCAAGATCGCCGGCAAAGAAAACAGTGTTTGAAATACCATTGATCACTGAGTTTTCGTGTGCATCATCAACGGAGGATTGGACGTACTCCACTCCTACTACCTTTTTTGCATTGCCTGCAACAAAGTTTGCAATAGTGCCTGTTCCGGTATAAAGATCATAAACTATTTCATCACCTTTGAGAGCGGCAAAGTCGCTGACCACCTTATATAATTCTATTCCCTGCAATGAATTTGTCTGGAAAAAAGACACCGGTCCTATCTTGAATTTCAGATTATCCATTTCTTCAATAATGAATGGATCGCCCTTGTAAAGTTGAATTTCCAGGTCAGAGATCACATCGTTGCATTTGGAGTTGATCACATACATGAGCGACGTAACCTGCGGGAAATTCTCTGAAATATGTTCAAGCAAAGCATTGCGCCAGATATCGTCATCATGGAAAAATGAAACGATGACCATCACATCGCCTTTTAGCGTTGTTCTTATGATCATGTTTCTCAGGAAACCTGTTTGTTTTCGAAGGTCGAAAAATTCAAGGCCGTTTTTCAGTGCGAATTCTTTTACCGAAAGGCGTATTGCATTGGTTGGCTCTGCCAGAAGAAAACATTCTTCAATATCCAGCACTTTGTCGAATCTTGCGGGGATGTGGAAACCCAGGGCATTCATATCACGGCCTTCACTTTCAATCTTCATATCTTCGTCGGTAAGCCAACGGTAACATGAGAAAGTATATTCAAGTTTGTTTCTGTAGAATTTTATGTTTTCGGAAGGGATTATAGGTAGTAATTTTCCCTGTGTATCCACTTTGCCTATGCGCTGAAGACAGTCTTCAACATGTTTTTGTTTGTAGAACAATTGTTTTTCGTAATTGAGGTATTGCCATTTGCAACCACCGCACACACCAAAATGGGTGCAGAAAGGAGTGGTTCTGTCATCTGAATATTTGTGAAAGAGAACAGCTTTTGCTTCGAGAAATCTTCTCTTCGTTCTGGTGATCCTGGCATCAACGATATCGCCGGGGACAGCGCCTGAAACAAATACAACAAAATCATTGTGGCGTGCCACTGATTTGCCTTCGTCGGCAATGTCGGTTATTTCGAGGTTTTCAATTGTTCCGAATTGTTTTTTCATATTCCTGCAAAGATAGGCATTTACTTCGTGACGTTGGTCAATAGTCAATGGTCAAAAGTCATTGGTCATTTTAAAATCACAATTCAAAATCAATGAAATGTAAAATGTAAAGCAGGAAAATGTAAAATGTAAAATGATGCCCAACTTTGAACCTTGACTTTAAACTTTGAACTATTTTTATTACCAGAATCTATACCCGACAAAGAAACTTATGGAGAAAACAGTAGTCTTGAAGTTGATGAATTTGGCAGGCATGAAATCAGATTCGGAGTCGAAAAGCACGCCGAGGAATGAGACCTTGGCGTTGTATCCGGCTGCGAATTTGAAATCAACTTTCAGGAAAAGATTATCGGTTTCAAAATCTCCTGAATTGGAAGATATCAATTTGCGTATCACCCCGGGACCCGAATAAAGCATCGGGCAGATGTAATAATCCTTGCGGATAACCGTGCAATGGGCATAGCCGCCCAAAAGGCAGGCATCATAAAAATTCATGTTATGCAGCCCTCTCATGTCCTGGTAATATTTTTCATCGCTCTTGGGTATGATTGATGAATCGGCATGGATCGTGGAATAACAACCATCCAGGCGCACCAGAAAAGTTCCTGCTGTACGCTGTTGCCGCTCTGATTGCGACATGATGGCTTTCATCGAAAACCTCGTGTTGTTGAATAAATAATAGGTGTTGATCCCATAGGTGGTGTACTCAATGTCGTTGCGTTGTGGAAAATTGTTGCCATGCCAAAGCGAACTGAAAATTCCGGGATTGTCCAGGAAAAAACCTTTGTATTTCTCATAATAGGCAGTGCCGCCATACATCCTTTCATTCACCGAAACCGAAACATTTTGAGATGAAGTTTTCTCGGCCACACTGTCATTATTGTTGGCGCCCGGAATCGCAAACGACAAACTCATAGCAAACATTTTATACGACAGCGACAATCCGAGGTAATAGCCGATATTCGGTTCGTACAAGATCTTTCGCGAATCTATCGTGTCAATGTGCATCGAAGGATTCAGTGAAAAATTGATCTTGTTCGTGTAGATGTTCCCCTGTATATTGTAGTTTTGTTTGAAAACATGGATGTAAAGCGAATCGCCAGGAAATCCCGCATGTGCTGCAAACGGCAATAAAATAAAGGCAATTATAACAATCCGTAGTAATTTTCTCATTGTATGCGCCAAACAATATTAACAGCCGTAAACGAAAGGGTTTGTATAATCAATTACTTTTTCATCTCAACACTGGCCAACCAAATTTTACCTCCGCATATCCCCTGTCGAAAGGCAATGATTTCACACTGCTGCTGCTGATATTTCTGAAATTTTTAATTGAAACAAAAGTAATTTTTTTCTACAAAAGCAATTGAATATTTTTTGTGAAAAAAGGAATATTTGTTAACCGGGGGTCACGCGTTGGGAAACGCGCGACAACGTCGTTTTGGGTTTCGGGTTTCCGCGGAGTTTTACATTTTACATTTTTTTGATTTACATTTTATATTTTTTTGATTTGAGATATCCTTTCTTTCAGCTAAAGCCAGACTGCAATAGATTTGAAACGAGCTGTATCTATTGCAGTTTGTTTAAACAATCTGTAAAAAGCAAAAAAGCAATTGACTTTAGAATTATACCGGAGTTTGTTCGCGTTTTAAACGTCTGCCACAAGGCCATCGGGGCATCATTGGGATGCATATTTTAACAACCAACAAAACACCCAAAAACTTCCTTTTCTCCCAATTAAAACATAAAAACCATAATGTTTTATGCTATTGATTTCTAATAATTTTTGCTGATTTATTGCTCCAAACCAGCACTGGTTTGACTTAAACCAATCGTGGTTTTGAGTGAAAAAACCATGTTTTTTTTAAAAAAAATACTGTTCTTTTTTGAAGTAATATTAAAAGAAAAAGCGAACACAATGGTTCGCTTTTATCTTGAAGAAAAATGATAGTTATTGCCCGTTTCACGGCGAGTGATGAATATAATTTATTTTGTCAGTTTTGGTGAAAAACTAAACCATGCACTAGGTTGACTTCTGCCATAAGAATTCACAGCATAAATACGTATAAAATTAATCTTGTTAGCCACGATCTGTGAGGTACTTAAAACTAATTTGGTAGCAGGTTTGTTTTCTATTACCTGTACAATCTGTGTTGGATAATCAACCTCTGAAGTTAATTCAACATCAAAGTTGACTTTTTCATGAGTAGCCGGATCATGTTCAACATCCGGCTTATTTTGTTTACGGATAAGCTTTATTTATAAGTATTTTCTTCTTTTCCTTCAACAACCCTGATGGTGCTCATCCGTCAGTTCGGGCGCATCTCCCGATGCGTTCGTAAAATAATATTGCATGATGTCAAACATCGGGAGATGCACGCCATCAGGAGACTTTTAAGGGAGAGGCTCTATAAGGAATGCATGGCTACGAGGACATTTTATTTAATTAATTGTTATTGTCAATAAATATTTTTATTAATTTTACATCGCAAAAATAAATAGCCGGTAATCTCAAAGTATCAAGGGAAAGTTTTATAAAAGGGATTAAAATATTGAAAGTAAAAAGATTTTAAATAGAAATCTCTGGATGTGGAATTTTGAAATATCAAAAGCAACTTCTTAGTTGAAGCAACCAAAAGTTAATTTATTATAGAAATTAGAAAGTGTGACACATAGGAAATTGCTGAGCCAACGACATCCTTTATTTTATTTTTTGGCTATCTGGACCAAAAGAATAAAACGTTATTCATACTGGTATTTTGATAGTAAAAAATACGCAAGTGAGAAAACTACAAGTAAACTTGCATTCAGAGTTAAAAAGCACCAATCTGTTTTACTAAAAAAACTTGGTGAAAATGATATGCAATTACAAGTTAATAAAGTTACAAACTTGAAAATTGCATCAAAAAAAATTGATGGCATTTTGATAAGGCCAGGTGAAACATTTTCGTTTTGCAGACTTGTGGGATTGCCTACAAAGCGGAAAGGTTATTTGCCGGGAATGGAATTGACTTTTGGAAAAGCAACAGCAGGAATTGGTGGCGGACTTTGTCAAATTTCAAATTTCATCCATTGGCTGGTTTTGCATAGCCCTTTGACAATTGTTGAAAGATACCATCATTCATTTGATCCTTTTCCTGATGATGGCCGGGTTTTACCCTTCGGAAGCGGGGCTACAATTTTTTATAATTATCGCGATTTTCAATTTACGAATAATACCACCTATACATTTCAAATCAACATTTGGTTTAGTGAGAAATGCCTGGAAGGAGAACTCCGTATTGACAATGAACTTGACTATACTTATCATGTATTTGAAAAAGATCATCAATTTTTAAAAATAGAAAATCAGTTTTACCGTAAAAATGAGATTTGGCGCAATAAGATCTTAAAATTTCAGAGTGGAAAAGTTGTCGAAACGGAGCTAATAACAAAGAACTTTGCACGGGTGACTTATACTCCGGAAGAATTTACAGAAGTGAAGCAATAATAGGCGAAATGTAGAATGCATAATAATTTGTCATTGAAATTGAAATTAAAAAAAAAGTTATTTCCTGGTAAAAACTCAAAGTTTTTTTACCGTTAATGACTTTGATCTCTACCAATTTCTTTTTTTAAGTGTGAAATAACAATTATCTTTGCAGAACAAATCCAAATTAAAAAATTGGTTGATTAGACTTTACATATTGAAACAAATCCGGAAAAGATGTTTGGTAAACCTGTAATAATAGGTACCCGCATACCGGTGGTTTATTTCTTGAGAAATTAGCAGCAGGCGATACAAATGAGGATTTATTGGAAGCCTATCCTAACTCTACCAAGGACGATATTGTTGCCTGCTTATTATTTGCAGCGGATGTTATAAAAAACGAAATTATTTTTTCGAAAGCATCATAAGGTGATACTGGTTGCAGATGAAATCGTTGATTTCGAAATTATAAAGAAATTGCGACAGCAAGAATTTTCTATAATTGATTTCACTCCG
>CAISZK010000398.1 GCA_903889915.1 uncultured Bacteroidota bacterium | reverse complement strand
TCCAGGGCAGAACCCTGCAAAGATACTACTGACACACTTTTCTGAACACTCCCAGAAACTTTGGAAAAGTATCAAACAAAAAAAAAACCGCAATCACTTGCGGCCTTTTTTCAGCTTAACAACACTATTAATTGTAAGCTATAGTCACGTCGAATGAACCGGTGTACAAACCTGCATATTGTCCAGCGGCAACATTTACAGTTGCACCAACATTCAGATCAGCCTGACCATTCTGATCCAAGGTAGAAGTAGCTCCTAAACTTGATACAAAACTGTCAACTGACATCAGTGAGTTACCGTCTGACAGGTAAATGGTACCAGGAAGAGTGATTGCAAAAGTTGCAGAAGCATAACCTGTGATTGAAAACTGGGCAGCGCTGTTAACGTTACCTGCAGAGATCAGGGTTACACCACCCATACCAGTTCTTGATCCGTCAGTAGCAATCGTTACAGTTCCTGCGATAGGACCGGCGGCGATGTTACCAAAAGCGAGATCTACATTTTTTGTAATTTCCAGCGGAGTTACTATGCGGGCGCTAGCTGAAGCGGTTGCTGTTGAACTTGCTGTCTGTGCGTTTGTGTTGATGCTGAGCGCCATCACGAACATTCCTGCTAAGAGGATAATTGATTTTTTCATTGTTTTGTTTTTTTTTATAGTTTATATTGACAATGGATAGCCAAGAGTTGTGCCAAAGAAGAAATAAACCATGCCAAATGCAGTAAATCAGCAAAGTGTGGTATTGTGCCAAAGTCATGAATCATCAATTATTTGCCAATATGGGACAGATTTTCTTTGTTCAGGACGAATATTTCATTTAGGAAAGAAATAATACAGGAAATTTATAATTTTCTGTACTTGTAATTGAAAAGTATGGTAGGTGTGAACTAATAAAATAAAAGGTATGGCAGGAATGTACAATTAAACAGATGTCGAAATGTATCGCCCGAAAACTGAGGTATTAGTTTTTGATGAATTTTACAGAGGCGGCATCAAAGTGTATCCATATTTCGTTGCCAATCTCCAGATGCATTTCCTCCAATGTCTGCCTGCTTAAATTGACAAAAACATCAAAGCCTGTATTGACAATTATTTCGAAGCCCAGTTTTGCAGGAATAATATCTCTGACAGTACCACGAAAATTGTTGAGAGTAGTGGCTTCAAGAGGTGAATGCGAAATAGAGATATGGTCGGCAGGAATAATGGCATAGCCCTGGGTGCCGGAAGTTTCAGCAGAGAGCAGGCGTATTTCTTTTCCCGAAATTTCAATTTTTTTTAATAAAACATCATTGCCTGCATCAGCAAGGATGACTTTATAAAAATTTTTAATGCCTATGAAATTTGCCGCAAACTCGGATCGGGGATTTTTAAACACCTCATCCAGCGTGCCGGTTTGAACAATTGTTCCGTTCTCAAGAATAGCAATTTTGTTAGCCATAGCAATCGCTTCTTCATAGTCGTGGGTGACATGCACAATGGTTTGCCCGTTTTGATTGAGTTTTCGTAACAGCGATGATATTCCTCTTTTCAACTGCACATCCAAAAATGAAAGAGGCTCGTCAAGCAGCAGACACCCGGGCTTTGTGGCAAGCGTTCGGGCAATGGTAACGCGCTGCACTTCGCCACCCGAAAGATTTGTAATATTTCTGTGCAACAGATGCGATATTTCAGTATCGGAAGCCAGTTGTTTTACCAGGATGTCAATTTCCTTTTTATTAAGTTTTTTGCTTTTTAGCGGATAAGCGATATTTTCATAAACTGTCAGATGCGAGAACAAAGTAGGATTTTGATACACGAGTCCTATGCTGCGATTCCTGATCTGCTCGCGGGTGATATTTCTTCCATGTAAAAATATTTCGCCATGATCCGGTTTTACAAGCCCGGCAATAATTTCGAGAAGCATGGTTTTGCCAGCGCCTGATATGCCTGACAGAATAAAATAATCTCCCTTGTCAACGTTTAAACTGACGTTGTTTAAAGAGAAGTTTTTTATTTTTTTGCTGACATTAATTATTCTTAGCATTGCTTCTCTTTTTAACGGAAATGTAATTCATAAAAACAAAAATTGCCAGACAAATTATCAGGAACAGTACTGTTACCGGCTTTGCATAAGACAAGCCATAGGAATTGAACCTTTCGAAAATCATCACAGGTGTGGTCATGGGGTGATAGGCAATGATGATCACTGCACCGAATTCGCTGAGTCCTCTTGCCCACATCATGATCAAACCTGTAAGAATATGCCGCCATGCAAGAGGTAACGAAATCGTGAAAAACACTCTTCTTCCTGATGCACCCAGTGTCATGGCGGCTTTTTCGAGTCGCTCGGGAACACCGGTAAATCCGTCAATGGCAGAATTGAGCAGGTAGGGAATACTTACAAAAGCCATCGCAACAATGATCCCTGCAGAACTGTTGACAAAACTAAAACCAAGGCCTGAGGCAAGTTTTCCTGCAACAGTGTTTCGTGAAATGATTCCCAATAATGCAATGCCGGCAGCGGAATGAGGAATGACAACAGGGATATTAATGATTGCTCTGACAAGTTTTTTTAATCTGAAATTCTTCCTGACGATGAGGTAAGCAAGAGGAATGGAACCGATGGCGAAAATAAATGTTGCAGCAATGGAAGTCCAAATGGTGAGCCAAATGCTTTCCTGCACTTCGGAATCATGAACAGTCTCGATAAGGTCGGTTCCTGAAGTGCTGACAAACATGCTTAGCAGTGGACTGATGATGAACAAAAGCACCAACCCGCCAAGGAAGAGGAATACTAAATTGAAGACATTTATTTTTTGCTGAAGCATTAATTAGAATCAAAATTTGTCAAAAAGTCATTTGTCAATAGTCATTCGTCATTGGTCATTGGTCAATGGTCAAAAGATATAGGCTGTTGCCGGTTTAGGGGGCAATGTTAAATGCTGATTTAATGATCTGCTCTATTTACTGCTGTCTGAAAAGTACACAGCAGAGATTCCCTTTATGGCCCTGTCGGAAAAGAAATCACAGGCCGGAAACACTTTGAAAATACCATTGTCTTTCACTTCCGGGTGGCATATCAACAGCACCTCCTGCTGATCATTTCTGTTCATCAATTCACTAAAAGTGAAAACTGCCCTGTAGCCGTCTTTTGCCACAACAAGGAACATTCCTTTACGGAGATTTTCCTGTGTAATTTTGAAATATTTTGCGAGCACTTCTTTCATCATCACTCCTGTGAAAGGCTCTGTGCTGTGGATTCCGCGACCTCTTCCGTAGAAAATCGCTGGATATGTTTGTTCAATAATATTTTTTGGATTTTTGGTAAAACTATCCAACAAATTGTTTTCAGAATACAATTTGATAACAGGTGAGAAAATGGGTTTCATCCCCCTCACGGTTTTAAATGATTTCGGATAGGAGATAACTGTGATTTTTGAAGGCGCTGAGATGTTACGCTCAGTGAGCAGGTCGCTTGAAACAATGAGTTTGCATGCATCGGGAAGAGGCCACAGGTCTTTGGTTTTTGAAGGCACAATACGCATCACGCTCTTTGCAATAATAATTTCATGCAGATGGTTGGGATAATAGAACTCTCCCCAGCTAATATTGACCATCTCTCCTTTTGCATTTTCGATCTGAACGTACGTATCAATTTTGCTGTCGAACTCTTTCTTATTGGCTTTTTTAACTTTGATGAGATTCAGAATATCATACAATGAATAACCATCGTACCTATAAGCCCCGATGAACTTATTGCTGTCGCCTGATAGTGCAGATTCCTTTACAATGACTGTGTGAAGTGGCAACGCTGAAAAATCAACCGTTCCCGGATTTTCAACTTCACCGGCAATGGTCACGGGCGTCATTGGAAGTTCTTTTGTTTCGGCATTATCATAGAAATTGTTGGTGGCATCAGCTGTGTCAACAAATGTGATGTTGTTTTTTGCTATTTTGCTTTTGTCATTTTTACTGCAATTATTGCATGAGCACAATACTGCAATGAAGCAAATGCTCAAAGCTACCTGAACAAATAAGTTTGATTTTTTCATGATTTAATTTATGATTTGGTTAATTAATACTTTCAAAATTCCTTCCCCTTATTATTCCATCGAAGTACGAATCTATTACGAACGTACGAATTACGAAAGCGATGACAGATTCGCACTTCGTATATTCGTAACTTTGTTCGTACTTCGGTGAAATAATGTTTTTAATGATTGAGTCCACTCCGATAAGTCTTTTTTACCACAAAAGCACAAAAACACCAAATTTCACGAAATTGTATTTTATTAAAAACTTGTATTTTGTGTTATTTTGTGTCTTTTTGTTTTAGTGGTAATTTTCACATTTATTACTTTTCGGAGTAAACTCATGATTTGATTTTAAATTTTTCTCTAATGATTATTCTTAGTACTTTTTCTTGTCTTTAAAAACTGTATTTCACCGAACCTGTAATAAACCTTCCGGGGCATTGCTCAAGATTGCTATCAATAAATATTTTGTTGAATAAATTTTCAACACTCAATGAGGCGTTGATATGCCTGATTATTTTTCGTTCGAAACGTATGTTGACAATTGAATAATCGGGATACCTGTTGATCAAAAGATATTCATCATCCACATTCCAGTCATTGATCCATGTCCTGCCAATATATTTCCAGATCACAGAAGTGTTCACGATTTTGTTTTTCCATGATAAGCCGGCTTCTGCTTTGTGAATAGGTATATTGGTTAAGAATTTATCAGTAAGATTTGAATCAACCAATGGATTGGTGATGTTGTCCTTCAGTATCTGGGCATGGCTGTATGAATAATTCACAAAGACAGAAAAGTTGTCATTAAGGTCATATTTCACTTCCGATTCAATGCCATAGATCCCTACTTTTCCGACATTTTGTTTCTCCATCACTGGAGATAATTTGTAACCGATATTCACTGTATCTCCATTGCTGGTGTAGTACATAAAATCCTTGCCGATGCTGTAATAAACGGAAATATCAGCGGTACATTTTTTTGCAATATTGAAATCAATACCGGTTTCATAGCTGTAGATCAACTCCGGTTTCAGTGCAGGATTTGCCACAACAAATCCACCCATCTTTTTTCCGGTGCGGCACATATCATCAAGAATAGGCGCTCGGAAACCTTCAGCAGCGGAAATATATATCCGTGTTTTCGCAGCAAGCAGATATTGAGCAGAAAGCCGCGGACAGAAAGCATGCCAACTCCTGGCTCTCATGGAAGAGTCATTGAAATCATCATAAAATACCATTGTATAGGAAGGATATTGGATGTTGAACAAACCATCATGAAACCTCGCAAAATCGTAACGAAGTCCGGCATTCAACCGGAACTTTTTATTTTCAGAAACCATTTCATCCTGAATGTAGGCAGCGTAGTTATCCATTTTACCTGCATTAGTGACAATGTCAGTGGATGTGTAATAAGTATCGGTGCCATTCACACTGCCTATCTTGTAATCAATCCCTGCAGAAATATCATGTTTTTTGAACTTGTAAAAACTCAGGTCAATGTTGCCTCCTTTATCCTGCCGTGTTGATTTGGCTTCATAAAGTGTGTACTGCATTTCCCGCATATACTCATATTCCCGGTGATAGTCTTCGGCAAGCATGTAGATGTTCGCATTCCATTTAAAAAATCCTTTGCTTCCTGAATATCTAGCAACACTTTTGTATGTACGGTGCTTTGAATACGAGCCGTTATTTTCAAACACTTTAAAACCATTTCCTCTCAGATCATCAAAGTAATTCAACTGAATTTCGATATTCTGATTGTTCTTTAAATCGCAACCTGTTTTAATGGATGTGCTGAGTTCTTTTAGAAATTCCGCAACAAGATTGGTGTCATCAGGAGTATAGAAAATGGCAGGCTCTGTAATGTAGCCATCGCTCCTTCTTCCAAAAGCCGACACTCCCCAGTAAAAGTCAGAAACCTTACCAGTATATTTTTTCAGACCTGAAAAATTGAAGTTTGTTGATGCAGTATTGTAAGTGCCATAATCCAGCGAAACATTGCCCTGAAATTTTTTCAGTGGTTTTTTAGAGATCATTTCAATCACTCCGCCCATGGCGCCACTGCCATATTTTGCAGGGCCCGGTCCTTTGATAATATTTATCTGTTCGATGTCATCTTTATTTATCATGTTCCAGTTTACAGAACCCTCGTCAGACTTGTTCAGTGAAATACCATCAAGCAAAACCAATGTGCGTGACTGATCATTTGAAGGCAATCCGCGCATGGTGACAATAGCTTTGCTTGAAAATATTCCTGTGGTATTGCTCATTGAAATGCCCGGCGAATTATCAATGACCTCGTTGATACTTTGTGCCGGCAGCGATTGAATTTCTGCCGATTTTATAATGCTTATTCTTGTGGGTTGTTCGAGCTGTGTTTTATTTCTGAATGCTCTGACCAAAATTTCTTTTGAAGTGAAGCTGGTATCTTTCAGAAATATTTTCAGGAATAAATTCTGCCCTTCTTTTAAGTCAATCTTTTTTTCGTACTTCTGATATCCGATAAAACTTACTTTTAAAATATAGCTCCCAGCAACAATTTTGTTAAGTGTAAAACTTCCATCTTTGGCGGAGATACCACTTATATTTTTTTCAGATAAATAAACATTCGCATTTGGCAACGGCTGGCTGTCGGACGAATTCAAAACAACTCCCGAAACAGTTGCAAATTGACTGTTCTGACTATAACAAAAGAAAGGAAAGAAAAGAAGTATGTAGAAAATTTTACACATTTGTTTTAAAACTGCAAAAGAGAATTCAATGTTATGAGTAGATATTTACTGTTGAATTTTTATTGCAAGTTTCATTATACCTGTATCTGCTGAGTCAGCTCTGAGCACATCAACCAAACCCATTTTCCCGCCTGTTGTCAGAAAAGGAATGATCTTTCCTGCAGTGCCCCATCTGAATTTCTTTTTTCCCCAAACAGAATGATAGGAAACTATCAGCAGGCTGTCATTTTGCGCTGCATAAAAATCAGAGGCAGTCAGCGGAGTATTGTTGCCATTGTCAAAACTGATATCCCATAAAGTATAATTTCTGGGTGTCCAGTTTGCAATGTATGGATAAAATGTCACGGCTTCTGTGCTTGAATAATCCATTTCTCCGGGAGAAGAAAGCACTGGTGATGGCAAATTATTGCTGTTGGCGTTATCAATGTAATAAATTAAAATGTCCATCAAATTATCGTGGGCTGTTGCCGAATCAGCCATATAAACGGTACCTGTCGTGGGGTCAAGAAAATGTCCGTAAGTAGTGTTGTTCTGATAACCCAGGGTTATTGAAGGATAGTAATAAATGCCACCAAAAACCGAATTGGGATCCTTATAAATTACCATGGAAATGGCCGTTGACAAATGATTTCTATCCATCACAGAGAATTGCCATGTAGCGGTGTCTTCAACACTTTGATAAAATATTTTATTCAGGTCTAATGTCTGTGCATACAAACCTGTATCCATCACCGTAATTATTTTCCCATTGCGAAGTACTTTTTTTACAGTAAAATTGGTAATAACTGCACTTGTTCCTTCGGCGTGTATCCCGAAGAAAAGTTTGTGACCCACCATGACCACTGCGCCATTTTGGGTGTATGTTGTTCCGGTTTTGAAACCTATTGTCGGAGGTAAAGGGTCTGTATCATGTTTACAACCATGAAAGGCAAAAAGAGAAAAAATAAAAATGATGCTAACCGGGAAAAAATATTTTCTCATATCCGTAATTTTAAAAAAATTTGTCCAAAAAGAATCATGGCTGAAAAATTTCAGCCATGATCATAAAAATAAAAACAAACTACTCAACAATTAATTTTTGAGTGAAAACATCACTGTCCTTTGTAGTAATCTGAACAAGATAAACTCCTTTTTCAAAATTTGAAAAATCAGTTTTTGATCCGATGATGTTTTCATTCACGTAAACACATTTTCCAACAATATCATAAATGGATAGCTTGCTGATTTCTCCATTATTCTTTATAGAAAAATTACCATTGCTTGGATTTGGAAACACACTGATATAAGTTTCAACATCCGGAACACTGATACCTGAAGTTGGGCTTCCAATAATATAAATATCATCCAGCTTTGAAATACCGGTTGATAAAAGAGCATTGCCATTGATATCAAGATTTGATGCAAGCAGCCATCTGATTGAAATCTGACTACTTTGATTGTCGCAGGTTGAAGGCAGGCTAAGTCCGTTAACTACACCCGATGTCCAGTTATTGGCACAGGTGATAGTGCCACCGGTCAGATCAATCCACGGAGAAGTTGACCCCGGAAGTTTATACTGCACTTTAAAATCTCTTGGTCCCGGATTACTTCCGCCGGCTTGCTGTTTTGAAAAAAGTGTCAATGTACCGTATCCGGTTGTTTTGAATTTTACCATCCAGTAAGCTGAATCGGCTGCACCGGCCCAACCTGTTGCCTGCGCACATTTGTCGGGAGAGCCCAGAGAACCATTGGTGCTGTAATTTGTAGGAATTGAATAATAAGAAGGCTTCCCATAAGTCCCATACTGACAACTGAGATAGCGGGTAGCATTTAAGGTGATACCTACATCTGCAATTGAATCAGCCGACGTTGAAGGGAATGACCACCCAACAATAGTGTCCTGTGCAAAAACACTGTTCATGAATAATGGCATTACAGCCATACAGAAAATTGTAATGATTTTTTTCATAATTTTAATGATTTGATTAATTATTGTTTTACGTTATGTCATTTTCGACATGTCGCGAAAGTAAAAATTAATTTTTAATCTCAAAGAAAATTTTTTATCAGCCAACTTTGTTTACTTTTGATTATGATATCAGGAATAAAAAAGAACATCAGAGGTAATTTTTTTATATTGCTGGCAATTATCTCAGTCATTTCATGCAATACAAGCAAGCAAGGCATGCATAAAAAAGAACTTCTTTCAAAGTATGATCCGGCAAAACCTTTTGCTGAAAGTCATTTCATGAATATTGGCGGATACAGCGTTCACTACAGGTTTTGGAATGTTGATACTGACAAAATAAAAGGGAAGCTCATACTGATTCATGGCCTGGGAGGTTCCACATTTTCATGGAGAAAAAACATTCCGGCATTGGTTGATGAAGGATATTTGTGTGTTGCCATTGATTTGCCCGCATTCGGATTCAGCAGCAGAGAAAAAGGATACAATCATTCAGCGTTCAACAGGGCAGAAACGATCTGGACTTTGCTGGATAGTCTTGACAAATCCATGCCTCCAAAATCAGCACAACTGAAATGGAACCTGGTTGGTCATTCTATGGGAGGAAGTGTAATTGCAGCCATGGCACAGGAGAAGCCCACACGTTCGTTAAGTCTTGTTTTTATTTCAGGCGCTGTTGATGCTGACACAATGATACGTTCATACAGAGGGATATTTAACTTTCCTCCTGCACGCTGGCTACTGGGCTCTGTGATGAAAACTTTCTTTTTTAATTACTCAGGAATAAAAAAATTACTGGGTTCTGCTTATGGAAAGTCGCCGGAGAAGGAAGATATTGCAGGATATCTTGCTCCTTTCAAATTAAAACATACCGCGCGCGGACTATTTGACATGGTCAGAAAAAGCAATTCATCAAAAATTCTGAGACTAAAAAATATTACGCAACCTGCCTTTCTGATATGGGGAGACAAAGATACCTGGATACCTTTAAAAATGGGTGAGGATTTGAACAAAGCATTACCAAATTCTCAATTGGTAAAAATTCATGGAGCGGCTCATTGCAGCATGGAAACCCGCCCTGACACAGTAAATACAGCAATCATTCATTTCCTGAATTCGGTGAATCATTAGCTGGCAAATTAACGGCGGCCGTTTTTTGTTTTTGATAAAATAAAAAGCAGCCTAATAGTAAATGTCTTATTTTTGTAAAATATTCCAATTTTGAATTATTCAACAATGAGTAAAAATCTTTTTATTTCCTTCGAAGGTATTGATGGTAGCGGGAAAAGTACACAGGTAAAACTTTTGACAGAAAATCTGAAAAAAGCCGGTCACAAAGTGTATTTCACTTTTGAACCTACCGACAGCCCTATTGGTTCAGTGATCACAAACATTTTCAAACATCGGATCGAAGCCGACCACCGGACAATTGCCGGCCTTTTTGTTGCTGACCGTTTGGACCATCTGCTGAATAAAACAAATGGCATCATAAAAAAACTGGAAGAAGGATTTACTGTAATTACCGACAGGTATTATTTCTCATCGTATGCCTACCAGGGAACACACATGTCGCTCGACTGGGTGATTGAAGCAAATTCCTTGAGCGCAGACCTGCTTCGCCCTGATCTGAATATCTTTATAGACATAGAGCCTGAAACCGGAATGAAGAGACTGAACAGCGGCCGTAGTTCACTTGAACTATACGAAAACATTGAAAATCTCAGAAAGGTAAAAGAAAAATATTTTGAGGCTTTCGAAAAACTCAAATTGAAAGAAACCATTTTTAAAACCAATGGTGAGCGTTCACCCGAATTAATTGCTGCTGACATCTGGAATGAAGTTTCTAAAATTGCAGGCAACTCATAATTGCATTATTTATAAAACCCGAATCATCAACTGTCACTCTCACTTTTCTTTTTACAAATTATAAAATGAAAAAAATTCTTTCACTTGTATTCCTAATGTTTTCTGTTTTAGTACATGCTCAGGACACTGTAAAAGTGATGCAATATAACCTTTTGTATTATGGGCAAACAAGCTCCTTCTGTACAACCACCAACAACAATGAAACAGCCAAGGATGGCTATTTGAGAACCATCATCAAATACGCGAAACCTGATATTTTTACAGTCAATGAAATTGCGATAAGTTCCACACAACATCAGCATTTGTTGAATAATTGTCTGAATGTGGATGGCGTTACTTATTACAATAAATGCAACTTTTCCAATCAATCATCATCGGATCTTTCAAATGAACTTTATTTCAACTCCGAAAAACTCGGGTTTTCGAAGCAGGTAAATATTGCCACCAGTGTGAGGGATATCAATATTTACAAGCTGTATTACAAATCATGGAACCTCGGCAACACCCACGATACTGCTTTTGTTACATGCATTATTATGGATCTGAAAGCAGGGAGTACTGCATCAGATATTGCGGACAGGGCTACTGAAACAAACACTTTAATAAATTACCTGGCCACTCTTGGTGTGAAAGACAATTACATGGTGATGGGTGACTTTAACGTGTATTCAGGCACAGAACAATGCTATCAAAATTTATTAAACCCAACAAACCAAAATGTCAAATTCAATGACCCCATCAACCAGGTTGGCGACTGGCATGGCAATTATTCTTATGCTGCCATTCATACACAATCTACACACACAGCATCGTCCGGCTGTTATGTTACCGGCGGACTTGATGACCGTTTTGACCACATCATGATCTCGGATTATATCAGAGACGGGGCAAAGCATGTTCTTTACTTCACGGGATCATATAAAACGATCGGTCAGGATGGGCATCACTTTAATGATTCGCTGACCTATGGTGTTAACAACAGCGCTCCTGACAGTGTTATCCAGGCATTATTCGGCATGTCGGATCATTTGCCCGTTTCATTAATGCTCAGAATTGATCAAACCGTTGGAGTGAATAATGTGGCAGAGCCAACTTTTCTGAATGTGGTTTTTGAAAACCCGGTTGAAGCTGATATGGCTGTTACCATTGAGTTATCGGTTAAAGAAAAACTAACTGTTGAAGTCATCAATATTTTAGGACAGCCCGTTTATTCTGCAATGACGACAAATGAAAGCAGTGTGGTAAACATGATACTCCCAACAAAATTTCTGGACAAAGGAATTTATTTTTTAAAGATCACCGACAGTAAAAACAATTGCACTGTCAGGAAATTTGTGAAGGAATAAACATCTTTTTTAATGAATCAGTGACGGCATGAAGAAAGATTATTTTAAGCGTTTTTTCATTATGAAGAAACTGCGATTTCGGTGTTCAATTTATTAATGAATTATTAAAGGAAATTATTTTTTCATGCTACGGAAACATTTCACAATTCCTTTATTCATTCCACAACTTGCCTGTCCCTTTCAGTGCGTTTATTGCAATCAGAAAAATATTTCGGGTCAGAAGAAATCCATATCCACTACAGAAATTGTTGATGTTATGAACAAACATCTCAAAACAATTCCATCAGAAAACAACATAATTGAAGTAGGATTCTTTGGAGGAAACTTTACAGGATTGCCAATAGCGGACCAGGAAAATTATTTGAAGATCATCCAGCCTTACCTTGAAAGCGGCGTTATCCAGGGCATCCGTCTCTCAACACGACCCGACTATATTGACGAAGAGAGATTGTCACTTTTGAAAAGATATCATGTACAAACCATTGAACTTGGCGCCCAGTCAATGGATGATGAAGTGTTGAGATTATCAGGCAGAGGTCATGGAGCAGATGAAATTGTGAAAGCATCGAAATTAATAAAGCAATGGGGATTTGAACTGGGGTTGCAAATGATGTGTGGCCTGCCTGCCGATACGCTGGAGAAATCATTACAAACAGCAAGGTCAATCGTTGCACTTGGTGCGGACAATACAAGGATTTATCCAACGCTGGTGATAAAGGATACTGAATTGGAGAATTTGTTTCTTGAAAAAAAACACACTCCTCTTTCACTGGATGAAGCTGTGATGTGGACAAAAGAATTATACCGGGTGTTTGAAGAAGCCGGAGTAAAAGTGTTACGCATGGGCCTGCATCCTTCTGAAGGACTCATTGGCGGAGAATCACTGGTGGCCGGTCCTTTTCATGTTTCGTTCGGAGAGCTTGTGATGACCGCACTCTGGAAAGAATCTTTACTTCCTCTTTTAAGAAATAAAGACAATGAAATAATTATTTCCGTCGCGCCGGAACAGATAAATAATGCCATCGGACATCAGGCGTCCAACAAAAAGTTGTTGCAGGAAAATTATAAAAAAGTATTGTTTAAAACAGACCCTTTATTAAAAAACAGAAATTATCATGCTGATCATTGCTGACAATAAAATTCCTGCAAAGGCAAAAGTCAATCTTCAAAAATATGGAGAGGTGATCTGGCTGGAAACTTCTGAACTCACTGAAAAAAGTATTTCCGGACATCCCGACATTTTTTTCTGCAAAACCAACAAGCGTTTAATTGTTGCACCTAACCTGCCTGATAACTATAAAAAAATTCTTTCAGAGCATCACATTGTATTTGCTGAAGGCAGCAAAGCGGTGAGACATTCATATCCCGAAGCTGCAGTTTACAATGTAGTGATAACCGAAAACCTTCTTATCCATAAGACCAATATTACTGACACAACAATTTTAAATGACTCCAAGAATCTGAAGCATATCAATGTCAAACAGGGATTCACACGTTGCAGTCTGCTTCCTTTAAAAGAAGATCATTTTATAACCTCCGATGAAGGCATACACAAAACTCTTGTTGGAAAAGGATTTCAAACACTGCTTGTGACTTCCGATGAAATAATTCTACCAGGACATTCTCACGGTTTCTTCGGAGGCGCCTGTGGAGTTATTGAAAACAAGATTTTCATTATTGGAAACCTCTCCTATCATCGGGATGGTGAACAAATAAAAACTTTCATCACCCGTCTGGATTATGAGATCATTGAACTTTATGATGGGCCACTTTTTGACGGAGGGTCATTAATTGTCATTGGTCATTAGTCATAAGTCAATAGTCATTGGCTGCGCGTCATTCATGGTCGTTAATAGTCATTAGTCATTCCCAGGATAAATGATCCTACCTTCCACCTTCTTCCTCTATTTTCTATTTTCTATCATCTATCATCAATTTTCTATCTCATTCTTCATCGTCTATCTTCTTTTTCTTTGGTGGTTTTTTCTTTTTATCGGGAACTACCTTTGTTTTAAAACGCCCGTCGAAATAGCCTTCTTCCTTGCGTTTTTTACGTTCGTCGGCTTCGACCATTTTTTGTATTTTCGATTTCTTTTTCATGGCTTGAATTATTCTCAGTTGTAAAATTAATCATTATTGTTGATCCTTAGAAAAAATACAACATCCATTCCTTAGAGAAACTTTCAAAATAACTTCCCCAAATTAAATTCAGAGCATCAATTGCATCCCGCCTATGCGGGATGATAATAAAGTTTGGTTCCTTATTGCTTTAGCATCATTCTTTGTAACTATGAGGCTAAAGCCAGATGCTTTTTGATTCTTTTTTCAGTCAGTTAACCCCGTTGGATATTACTTAATAAAAATGATTTGCAAAAACTAAAAAGCTATCCCACGGGGTTAAAACTGACTGAAATTGATGAATTTATTTTGAACTTTTCACTTAGTAGTTTGGGTTGCATCTGATGCGCCGGTTTAATTTCTTTGTTTAACTTTGTGCAATCGTTTCTATCGTCAAATGTAAAGCAAAAAATAATTATTAATTTCGCCTTCCATAAACCGGAATTATGAAGATCCTTACTTATAATGTCAATGGTATCCGCGCCGCACTGGGCAAAGGACTCATTGATTTTTTTAAAACCGTCAACCCTGATATTATTTGTCTGCAGGAATTAAAAGCCCAGGCAGAACAGTTGCCTTTATTCGATTTTGAAGAAGCAGGCTATAGACATTATTGGTACTCGGCACAGAAAAAAGGTTATAGCGGTGTTGCCATTCTTACCAAAACAAAGCCTGACAATGTTACCTACGGAATGGGCATTGAAAAATATGATAACGAAGGCAGGGTTCTCCGTGCCGACTATGGCGACATTTCAGTGATCAGTGTTTACCATCCTTCCGGAACAAGTGGCGACGAACGTCAGGCATTTAAAATGGTATGGCTTGAAGACTTTCAGACCTACATCAATGAATTGAAAAAAACAAGGCCAAACCTGATCATCTCGGGTGATTTCAATATTTGTCACAAGCCTATTGACATTCATGATCCGATAAGGAATGCACACTCATCAGGCTTTCTGCCTGAAGAGCGTGAGTGGGTGACACGATTTCTCGACAGTGGTTTTATTGATTCACACCGCACTTTTAACCAGGAACCCAAACAATACACATGGTGGAGCTTCCGTTCAAATGCACGTGCCAAGAACCTGGGCTGGCGCATTGACTACCACATGGTGAGCAAACCTCTTGAAAAAAAGATGAAACATTCACTCATCATGCCCGATGCAAAACATTCGGACCATTGCCCGGTTCAGCTTGATATTGATTTCTAATTATTATTATCTACTTTTACAAAAAAAACTAACGATGAAAACACCAATATTCAAATCCTTTTTTTATGCTGCTATTGCAGGAGTATTACTATTTTCATGTGTTCCGGCACGTCAGATGCAAGAAATGAAAAAAAAGAAACTTGCCTGTGATTCCACAAATGCCGAACTGAAATCAAAAGATCAGGCATTGGAAACGAAACTTACCGAGTTGCAATCATCAATTGACATTCTCAATAAGAAGAATGGCGGGCTGATCCTTGATTCGACTGTGATGGGTAATTCTCTGCGGACAATGACCACCAATTACGATCAGCTCAACAGGACATACGAACAACTGCTGGCAAAATACAAGGAAATCAATACCGGAAATAACACTGAAATTCAAAAGATCCTTGCACAGCTAAAATCAACGCAGGACAGTCTTGTGATCAAAGAAGACGCTTTGAAAAAACTTTCGAATGATCTTGAAATAAAGAAAACAAATCTTGATAAGATCAGCAAAGAACTTGCAGTTTCACAGGCCGCACTCGACACTTCGGAATCTGCTCTGAAGGTTAAGGAAGCAAGATTGACAGAGCTTGAGAATATTTTAAACAAAAAAGATTCCATGGTAAAAGCGTTGAAGGCGAAAGTTACCGATGCACTCACAGGATACGAAGGAAAAGGTCTTACCATCACACAGAAAAATGGAAAGGTTTATGTATCACTTGAAGAAAGTCTGTTGTTTGCTTCAGGAAGTTTTACTGTTGATCCGAAAGGTATTGAAGCCATCAAGAAACTTTCAAAGGTCCTTGAAACCAACGCCGATATTAATATTCTCATCGAAGGACATACTGACAATGTTCCTTATGTTGGCACAGGTGTGATCAAAGACAACTGGGATCTGAGTGTGATGCGGGCAACGGCCATCGTGAAAATAATTACTGATAACAGCAAGGTGGACCCCAAAAGACTTACTGCTGCAGGCAAAAGCGAATATGATCCAGTGGATGTAAACAGCTCAAAAGAAGGACGTGCTAAAAACCGCCGCACAGAGATAATCCTCACTCCTAAACTGGATGAGTTGTTTAAGATTATTGAGACAAATTAATTTTCATCATTGATAAAAATAAAAAAAAGCCGGGGAATCCGGTTTTTTTTTATTTCCTATCCAAACAATTTGCTGAACACCTCTTCAATTTTATTCACCGGAATAATCTGAATGCCTCCTTTGTTCAGCACCAAACCTTTTTGATTGTACTTGGAAATAATGATCTTTTCGAAGCCCAGTTTTTCAGCTTCAGTAATTCGTTGATCAATGCGGTTCACAGGGCGTATCTCACCTGACAGGCCCACCTCAGCGGCAAAGCAAACTTTCGGGTCAACGGGAATATCTTCGCCCGACGACAGGATTGAAGTAACCACTGCAAGGTCAATGGCGGGATCATCCACCTTTATTCCTCCGGCGATATTCAGAAACACATCCTTTGCTCCCAGCTTGAAACCACAGCGTTTTTCAAGAACTGCAAGCAACATGCCGAGTCTCCGCAGATCGAAACCTGTGGCTGAACGCTGAGGAGTTCCGTAGGCAGCAGAGCTTACAAGCGCCTGTGTTTCGATAAGCATCGGGCGCAGTCCTTCAATGGTGGAAGCTATGGCCACACCGCTCAGGTTGTCGTCGCGCTGCGATAACAATATTTCCGAAGGGTTCGACACTTCGCGCAAGCCGGTGTTCTGCATTTCAAAAATTCCAAGTTCAGAGGTCGAGCCGAAGCGGTTTTTTGTGGCGCGTAAAATACGGTAACCATGATTACGGTCGCCTTCAAATTGAAGAACCGTGTCAACCATGTGTTCCAAAACTTTTGGCCCGGCTATGCTTCCATCCTTGGTAATATGCCCGATCAGGAAAACCGGAACGCCTGTATCTTTGGCATACCTGTTCATTTCTGCGGCACATTCACGGATCTGCGAAACACTGCCTGCCGATGATTCAATGATGGATGTATTCAGTGTTTGAATGGAATCAACCACCACCATGTTTGGCTCGAGAGCGGCGATGTGTGTAAAAATATTTTGGGTTGAAGTCTCTGTCAGTATAAAACAATTGGCGTTGGTCATGCCCAGTCGTTCGGCACGCATGCGTATCTGCTGACCGCTTTCCTCGCCTGAAATGTAGAGCACTTTCAGATTTTTTATTGTCAGTGCCACCTGCAGCATGAGCGTTGATTTTCCGATGCCGGGTTCGCCACCGATAAGGATGATGGAACCCGCCACCAGTCCACCGCCCAGCACACGGTTCAGTTCATTGTTATTGGTGTCTATGCGCTGATCTTCCGAAAGGGTTATTTCATCAATGCGCTGTGGTTTGCTTGTTCTCCCCGATGTGATGCTCTGCAGCGCCTGCGACTGTGTAGGCTTCAGCACCACCTCTTCCACATAAGTGTTCCACTCATTGCACGAAGGACATTTGCCAATCCATTTAGCCGACTGTGCGCCGCAATTCTGACAAAAAAAAGTTGTTTTAAGTTTTGACATGTGCTTTAATTGGAATGAATGACTGGAGAAAAATCCTTATAACTTTATAAACTTTACAAACCTTATGAACCTTATGAACTTTATGAACCTTCCTCTGTAAATAGCTATTCCTATGTGAAGCCTATATTCCTATGATTCTATGTGGTGATTTTTTTCTTTACCACAAAGGCACAATAGATACATAGTAAAACACATAGATTTCAGTGTTCTCAATTTTCATCCAGTATTGTGTGTAAATGTTATTTTCATATTTCTTATGAACCCTATAAACTTTATAAACCTCTTCCCCCCTACCTGCTGAACTCGTAATATTCAAGGCCACCCTGCTGACGGTAGATCACCAACTGACCTTTTGTAATTTTATCAATGCGCCAGTCGTCAATGATGCTGTTGTCCGTTGAAGTTTCGATGGACAGGTATCTTTTGAACAATTTCATTTTTATCGCATAGGTGCCATTTGAAATTGTATCGTAGCCGCCGATACCATTTGTATGCAGTACATAAAAGTAATTGCCCGTAAAAGTCCAGTCTTCAAAAACATTTGCATTTACATTTTCAAGATTAACTTTCCGCCATGTGCCGTCAATTTTATTTTCGACACTCTTTTTACAAGAGGAGAAAATGATGGTGAAACAAGCAAAAAGTGTGAGTATTATTAATGATTTTCTTCTCATAATTTCGGTTTTAATTGACCTGCTAAATTATAAATAATAAACGGAATTCTTCATTTAAATCGTGTTTTGGGTTGAAAATGAGACAATGTCAGGATGAGATTTTCGTGAATAAAGTTGTGGAGTGATGGTAATTTTTCAAAGGCATTCCGGGTTTTGAAATAACCTTTGCGCAATAAGTTTGACAAACTTTAAAAGTTTGTCAAACTTAATGAAGCGCCAACAATCACAAACACTCCAGAAGACACACCCGAACAAGCGGAATGAGAGAAAAATCCCGAAGGGATTTCATGTTTATAGCAGGAATGTTACCTCGAAGGGTGCGACCCCGCAGGGGTCGTATGTCGCGCTGTTGTTCATTTTCTATAAACATTTGAATCCTTCGGATTCATTAGCGTTGTAGATTTGACAACTTTTTAAAAGTTGTCAAATCTATTACCACAAAAAAACACGGAGAAACACATCGAAAATATATCCTCCGTGTAACTCCGTGTTCTTTGTGTTCGCGGGTGTATTCTTTTTCCGGAAGAAGAATTCTTATGAAAGAATTTCAGCAAACACCACCGGTCCTGC
>CAISZK010000397.1 GCA_903889915.1 uncultured Bacteroidota bacterium | reverse complement strand
GCTAAAACAGAGAGGTTCAATGGCAAAATACAAGAACTGCGGGTCATTGCTAAAGGGTATCGTAAATTTGAAAACTTTAGATCTGCTATTCTTTTCTTCAATGGAAATTTAGAACTATTTCACACGATACCCAGTTAAACCTTTATTTTTAATAATTTGAGAAAAAGAAAATTCACAAACCCTTTGTGTAACCAGTATATTCCAAATTTTTGAAAATATTATTCCATTAAGGTTGCCCCATTTGAATAAATACTCTAAATTTGCTCGCTTTAAAATCAACACAATTTTTATAACATAATTAGTATGTCAACAAATACAGGGAAAATCTCGCAGATCATTGGTGCTGTAATTGATGTCAGTTTTGATCAGGAAGGAAAACTTCCCAATATCTACGATGCGCTTGAAGTAAAAAGACCCGACGGTCACAAAATAATTCTCGAATGTCAGCAACATATTGGCGAAGATACCGTGCGCACAATCGCTATGGATTCAACTGACGGACTCAGCCGTGGTATGTTAGTTACTGATCTCGGCGCTCCTATTTCAATGCCCGGAGGTGAATATATCCGCGGTCGCTTGTTCAATGTGATAGGCGAAACCATTGATGGTATGGAGCCGGTGCCTGAGGGAAAATTATATTCTATCCACAGAGATCCTCCCCGTTTTGAAGACCTAGCCAATTCGAAAGAAGTTCTTTACACAGGTATCAAGGTAATTGACCTTATCGAGCCTTATGCAAAGGGCGGTAAGATCGGTCTTTTCGGCGGTGCAGGTGTTGGCAAAACTGTGATCATTATGGAGCTTATCAACAATATCGCCAAAGGTTATTCAGGAATGTCAGTTTTTGCAGGCGTTGGCGAACGTACAAGGGAAGGCAACGACCTGTTGCGTGATATGATTGAATCAGGCGTTATAAAATATGGTGAAGCCTTTAACAAGTCAATGGAAAAAGGCGGATGGGATTTGAGTCTTGTGGATAAAGACGAACTTCAAAAGTCAAATCTCGCACTTGTGTTCGGACAGATGAACGAACCACCGGGAGCACGTGCCCGCGTGGCTTTGTCAGGTTTGACTATGGCTGAATATTTCCGCGATGGTGACGAAACAACAGGAGGCCGCGATATTCTTTTCTTCATGGATAATATTTTCCGTTTCACACAGGCAGGCTCTGAGGTTTCAGCATTGCTTGGCCGTATGCCTTCAGCAGTAGGTTATCAGCCTACACTTGCAACTGAAATGGGTATGATGCAGGAACGCATCACTTCCACAAAACGTGGTTCCATCACATCAGTTCAGGCTGTGTATGTCCCCGCCGACGACTTAACTGACCCTGCTCCGGCAACAACATTTGCCCATCTTGACGCAACAACAGTGCTCGACCGCAAAATATCGGAAATTGGTATTTACCCTGCAGTAAGCCCGCTTGATTCAACTTCACGTATTCTTACTCCTGATATTGTAGGCATCGAACATTACAACACCGCACAAAGGGTGAAAGAAATTCTTCAGCGTTACAGGGAACTGCAGGATATTATTGCAATTCTTGGTATGGACGAACTTTCGGAAGAAGACAAACTGATCGTTCACAGGGCACGCAGGGTACAGCGCTTCCTGTCGCAGCCTTTCTTTGTGGCAACACAATTCACGGGCATTCCGGGAGCATTCGTTTCAATCGAGGACACCATCAAAGGTTTCAATATGATCTTGAAGGGCGAAGTTGACGAATATCCTGAAATGGCATTCAGCATGGTTGGAACCATTGAAGAAGCTATTGAAAAAGGAAAGAAAATGCAGGAGGAGTCGAAGTAGTCATTAGTCAATTGTCAATTGTCAATTGTCAGTAGGCAATGGCAGGACGTCAACAACAAACAATAAACAACAAACTACAAACATTCCAGCATGTTCATAGAGATCATCACACCGGATAAAACAATATTTTCAGGAGAAGTGAGTGTCGCGCAGTTTCCGGGAACCTGTGGCTCGTTCGAAGTTTTGAATGATCATGCTCCTACAATATCCACCCTTGGCAAAGGAAAAATAAAGATCATTGATTCCGAAAAGCACACGCAATTCATCGAGATCAACAGTGGTGTTGTTGAGGTGCTGAAGAATAAAATTATTGTCCTTGCAGAATAAAAGAGCAATAAATTCCGGTAATTTTTACTACATAGGCAAAACAGGTACATAGTAAAACACATAGTTCTGAATTTTCTAATAACATTGGAAATAATAAACGGACCTATGTGAAACCTATGTTTCTACTGTGCCTATGTGGTGTAAACTAAGAACAATCTCTACCATTTTTTCAATTCACAAAAATGAAGGTGCAGTTTGAGAAATGATGACAAGGTTGAGAATACTCAACTTTTATTTGAAAATATCATTTAAAATTTGCCCCAATCTAATACCGGCATCCAGCAGTTGTTTCTCAATAATGACACTGCTTTTATTGATATAGTCTTCGTCAATTGTTGTGGACTTGTAGGAATATACGTTGTCCAAATAACCCCGTGATTGTGCGAACCAGTCCATCAACGTGGCGTTTTTTATTTTATTCAAGGTATCATTTGGTAATTTGGAATAAAGGGATCTCTCTTTTTTGTAAGTGATCTTCTTACACCTGATAATGTCGCCATCCCATATTTGATGCAGGTTTTTGGACTTACCATTGAAAGTTATTTTGATGGTGTTGCCTCCACGGTCGGAACCGTATCCGACATGAAGCGGCTGATGAAGGTCGCCTATCAGGTGAAAAATTATTTTAAGATTCAGGGTGATTTCTTCTTTTGTGTGTTTTGATCTTTTCATTAAAATTCCAATGGCGATCTTCAATTGATTCACAACATTATTACCGTTCACAATAGAACTGTCGTACATTTTTCCTTTATCAATATTGATGTAATGCCAAACCTTCATGTAATTGTAGGTAGGATCGCTTTTAATATCATCCATCCATGTGGAAGCTGCTTCCCAGGTCATACTTCCAAAATATTTGTTGACGGAATCCTGTATGCTTGAATTTACACTGTATTTTGCAATCCGGGCAACAATCTGATGACCTGTCTTCCCCCATGCAAAAGTTACACAACATAATTTTAAAAGGAAAAACAACAATAAAAGAAACCGGAACTTTTTCATAAAAATATATTAGTCAGCAAAGGTAGTTGTTATTTTACAAGCTTTCTTTTAAGACCCCATTCAAATTAATGGCAATCTTTAATAATTTTCACTATTTTTGCATTATGGCAAATATATTACTTACTCAACAGTGCGTTCGATCATGCCCCTATTGTTTCGCAAAAAAACACATGGCAGATTCCGAACCCGACGATATTCTTTCATGGGATAACCTTATTTATCTCGCCGATCTGATGGAACACTCAGGCGAAATGGGTATCTCACTTCTTGGTGGCGAACCCACCCTGCATCCTTCTTTTGTTGACTTCTGCTTATACCTGCTGGAACGAAAATTCCATGTGAATGTTTTCACCAGCGGCATCATGGGCGAAAAGATGTTCAACGAAGCTGAAAGAGTACTCAGTGGAATTCACCCTGACAGACTTTCATTTGTCTGCAACGTGAACAACCCCGACAAATCATCTTTTTCGGAACTTGAAAATGTGAAAAGATTTCTGAAGACTTTTGGGCATCTCACCACAGCCGGTTTCAACATCTACAAACCTGATTTCAATTTCGATTTTATTTTTCAATACGTGAACGAATTCGGTTTAAGGCGCCACTTGCGTCTTGGCCTTGCGCATCCAATTCCGGGCAAGCACAATTCCTTTGTTCCTATTGATAAAATGAAACAAATGGCAGCGAAATTAATCGCCTATTTGCCGGTGCTCGAAAGGTTGAAAATTAAAGCCGGTTTCGATTGTGGTTTTCCTCTCTGCATTTTCACAGAAGAACAGATAGGACAGCTTTACAAACACAATGCCGGTCATCTCAGCTTTGGCTGCGGTCCTGCCGTTGACATAGGTCCCGACATGACTGTGTGGGGATGTTTCCCTTTATCGAACATACAGAAAAAGTCAGTGTATGAATTCGACTCCATGCAGGATATCAGGAAATATTACATGGATATTCACAGAAAAACCCGAATTGAAGTCGCAGGCATCCTCGAAGATTGCGATGAGTGC
Organism: uncultured Bacteroidota bacterium; assembly: GCA_903889915.1. Lineage (GTDB taxonomy): Bacteria > Bacteroidota > Bacteroidia > Bacteroidales > CG2-30-32-10 > CAISZK01. Next base: position 9,808 of record CAISZK010000397.1, on the reverse strand, counting down.
GTTTACAGGGATGAACAATTATGCATGGGCGGCTGTCTGGCACATTCGTACACGCATTTTTTCAACGAAGCTAACATCAGATTTCAGGAGATTTATCAATGAGAGAACATTTTTTAGTTTGTCCGTTCGACGAAAAACTGTTGAGTCGTTTGAAGAACGAACGCATAGCAATAGTTACAAATGGTTTTGAACAGGTGCATCATATTTGCGAATCATTTAACGACAATGGAAACACGCTCCATTGTCTGGTTATTCATTATAGCGGTTCCGTGGTTTCTATTCCTTTTCATGAAAATCTGAAGAATATCCCGATGGCTATTTTCGCCAATGAATTGGGACCTTTCAAAGAGATCATGGCAAGAATTCACATGCTTCGGGAACTGAACACACGCATTTTTCTCAACTCAGATAACAAAGCAAATTACACAAACATTCACATCCTTGCATCACTTGGAGTGGATTGCGGAATTTTCTTCGGAGAAAATGAAATTGACTGGAGTGCTTTGAACGACCTGATGACTTATGCAATTTATGCCAAGGTTGGCCATGCAACTATTGAGCCTTTCATGTATGCAGTGAAACATTACAGCCCCGATAAACTCACGGATTTTGGAACAGTGTATTTCGAAAACCGTGAGTCGTACCTGCATATTGATAAGGATGAAAATATCGCACACACTTCAAAGGATCTGAAAGCAGGGAAATTTATTGCCACAGGAGTTGAGGCGCTTTCGCAGATCAGGGAGAATAAATTCTACCAGGATGCAGAATATGCATGGCAGGAATTTTTCCTGAACGAAAACCCCTGCGCTTATTGCCAGGCATGGAGAATATGTGTTGGTAAGTTCACTGAAACTTTTGAAAAAAATCCGGGGTGCCGGCAGTTTTTTATTGACCTGATGGATGCCGCCGATTTTTACCGCACGGCTGAAAGTAAAAATAAAAAGAAAGAGATATGGCAACCATAATTTTCAAACCCACTGAAAAGTGCAATTCCAATTGTATATACTGTGATGTGGTGACAAGGAAAAAACCCAAGACCATGTCGCTGGATCTGCTGGAACTCATTTTTAAAAACATTGACGATTTTCTGAAAGCAAAGCCCGCCGAGAATGTTCAGGTGATATGGCATGGCGGCGAACCACTGTTGCTGGGAGAAGAATATTTTTTGAAAGCTTACGAATTCCAGGAAAAATATTGCCCTGAAACCAAGATAAGGATAAAGCATGCCATTCAATCAAACCTGACAGCAATGAACGAAAATTTCATTGGTCTGTTCAGAAAGCTGGGAATAAACCAGGTTGGAACAAGCTACGAACCTTTAGCCAATATGCGTGGTCCGGGCAAGGATCGTGATTCCGCTTTTTACAACAAACAATTCATGAAAGGCATAAATATTTTAAAGCGCAACAACATGGGCTGGGGGTTTATTTATGTTGTCACAAAAAAATCTTTGGAACGTCCGCTGGACATTTTCTTCTTCCTTTCTAACCTTAAACTTTCGGGTGGTTTTATGCTCAACCCCGTTTTGCTTTATGGTGAGGACAAATACAACATAGGAATAACACCTGAAGAATATGCTGATTTTCTCGGCGCTATTTTTCCTTATTGGTGGGCACACAGGGACAGATTTCAGGCAGTAAATCCTTTCAGAATGTTCACTGAAAATATCATTGATAAAAAAGTTTCTGTGGGTTGCGAAGACAACGGGACCTGTGCTTATGGCCATATTTATATAGGCCCAAGCGGAGAAGCTTCACAATGTGGCAGGGCAGGCGACTGGGAAATTATTTCTTATGGAAATATCAACGACCGTTCACTGCTCGACATTATGCAGGACAAACAAAGGGAGCAATTTCTGAACAGAGATAAACTTTTACAGGAAGGCGAATGTAAAGATTGTCCCTACTGGAAATTTTGTCATGGCGGCTGTCCGCTGGATTCGTTTATCAAAACAAAAGACTTTCTTCACAAAACAAACAGGTGTAACGGGAAAAAGATATTTTTGGAAAAATATTTTCTACCAATAACAGGAGCTCGCATAGAGAATTAATATGGCAAAGACTACAGATACAACAAAAGAAAAAACAAAAACAAAGGTTGCAAAGCAGGCAGGTGATGAGTTATGGATTAATCCTGTGGGTGGTTATGGTGACATTCTCATGCTTTCCGGTGTGCTGAAATTGGTGCACGAAAAGGATCCCCTGAAAAAATTCAACCTTGTCAGACGCACCAAATACACAACCCTTTTAAAAGGACACCCTGCAATAAAACATGTAGGCTTTCCGCCAAAAGATGCCAAATTCGTTGACATGACTTACTGGAGTGCCGAAAACTATGAAAGCGGAAAATTTAAAGCTTTCCAGTTGCTGGCAGAAAAATTTGGATTACAGACACCGGTTGAAGAGAAATTATACCTGGCTGGCGGTTACGAAGAAGATCCGTTGCTCGATAAATTGATCCCCTGGAAAAAGAAAACTGTTATTATTGCCCCGTCTTCCGATTCTCCCCGAAAGATGATGCATCCGATGATCTGGCATACCATGGTTCAAAGGCTCATCGCTGAAGGCGTTTTGGTGATACAGGTAGGCACTATCGCTGACCTTCATATCAAGGGCGCTTATTCATTATTAAATTTAACTTCACCAAGACAGTTGATTTCGATAATTAAAAAGTGTACATTTGTCATTTCGTCGGATAACTTTATTATGCACGCTGCAAGGTTGGTTGAAAAACCTGCAATTGTTCTTTGGGGACCTACAAAATCCAGTGTTTATGGTTATGACAATCACATACACATTCAGGCGCCATTGGATCATTGTGAAAAAAGAAACGAATGTGTAGGACCGCGGTTTTCGCATCAGTATGCAACCATGTGCCCCCTGGGACCGGAACAGTGCATGAATAAAATTCCAATGGAACAAATTTTTAATGCTATCTTTACACTTTTATAAACTGATATTTTTATGGGAAGAGAACTTTTTCAACCAATGCATTTACTACTCATTCTCCTGATAGTACTTTTATTATTTGGAGGAAAAAAAATTCCTGAGCTCATGCGAGGTCTTGGGAAGGGTGTAAAAGAATTTAAAGACGCAGCCAAATCAGATAAAACTACCGAAAAATCAGAGACTAAAGAAACTCCGGAAAAAGAAAAAATAACTGATGGAGAGAAAAAAGAATAATTTTGGTGTCAATATCAAAGATTATTTTTATTTTTGTAATGTTAAATCTTGAATAGGCAGAGTGGTGGACTAAAAATAATATTGTTAAACAAAAACAAAAAGAATATGGCAGATAACTTTACCAATGATCCCAATGTTTCTGGCCTACCTGAAAGAAACAAACCCGAAGAAGACAAACAGTTTTCAAGAAGGGATGCTCTAAAAAGAATAGCAAAACAAACGATCGGCATCGCCGGTCTCTTTGCGGCTTTACCCGCCTTTTCTGCACTCACTAAAAGCTGGAGTGAGGAGCGGCCTTCCGAAGGGCTGAATTACTATAATTACTATAGTTATTACTATAGCTATTACTATAGCTACTATTCGTATTATAGCTATTATTACAGCTATTACTACAGTTATCAACAGAATTACTATTCCTATTACAGCTATTATTACAGCTATAATGTGGACAATTATAATTCCTATTACAGCTATGGTAATAATTATTACTCCTATTATAGCTATTACTACAGCTATTACTACAGCTATCAAAACAACTACTACTCTTACTATAGTTATTATTACAGTTATTACTACAGCTATCAGAATAATTACTATTCCTATTACAGCTATTACAACTACTATTCATACTACAGCTACTATTACAGCTACTATTATAGCTATGGCGGAGGTGCCTACTATAGCTGCTACTATAGCTACGCTCACTAGGATTAGCTGAGGTAAAAAATCATGGGTTATTTGTCCGCTTAAACGGATAAATAACCCATTTGTTTGTTATCAGATTAAGGTGACTTTATTAACAATGGGCTGTTGTTGAAAAGTATGAAATGGTGGTTTGAGTTAAAAAAAAATAATGTATCTTGCCATCTCGGTTACACAATAATTATGCGTCTTTTTACGTTATACAAAAACAGTGTCCAATAAAAAAGTAATATGCGAACAAGAAAAAATTCAAAAGTGCTGTTGTTGCTGATAGTTTCGGTGATTTGTTTTCATTCACCGGTACTGCTTGCACAAACTGTAAAAGACACCACCACAATGCCTGTAAAGCATGTTGTGATTGTTAAGGATAATCCGATAACTGCGATGCTTGATAGTCTTGCATTATTAAATTGTTTTGAAAAGTTTCACAAATCTGCTGATAATGCAAAGTTGAACATTTACAAATATGCACCCAATTATGTTCCCACTTTCAGTGATTCTGTTTACACACTCCGGATAGCAAAATTAAATGCAAAGACTCCTTTCGGCCTTGTGTATAATGAAGATGTTTTAGCTTTTATTAATCTTTATGCTGTAAAAAAACGTCAACTTACATCACGCATCCTTGGTCTTTCTGAATATTATTTCCCGCTTTTTGAAACTTATCTGACAAAATATAACATACCGCTTGAGCTGAAATATCTGGCCGTTGTTGAATCTGCTCTTAATCCTGTGGCAAAATCATTTGCAGGCGCCAACGGTCTGTGGCAGTTTATTTATACTACAGGGAAAATGTATGATCTCAATGTTACTTCGTATGTTGATGAAAGATTTGATCCTGTAAAATCAACCATAGCAGCATGTCAATATTTCAGGGATCTTTATGCTATTTACAAAGACTGGTCACTGGTGCTGGCTGCATACAATTCCGGTCCCGGAAATGTGAACAGGGCAATCAGGCTTTCCAAAGGCGAAATGAATTTCTGGAAAATAAAAAAGTTCCTTCCTAAGGAAACACAAAGTTATGTGCCCGCATTTATAGCTGTGGTCTATGTGATGAATTATGCACCGGAACACAACCTGTATCCGATAGCACCGGATTTTATGCTTTATGAGACCGATACTGTTACTGTAAAACAAAAACTAACTTTTGACCAGATCTCGGAAGCATTGAAAATTCCGTTGAAAGATATCGAATATTTGAACCCATGCTATAAAGGTGATGTAATTCCTGCATTTAAAGATGATGTCTATTCGTTGCGTCTTCCCAAAAAATACATCGGTGATTTTATGGCCAATGATTCTACGATCTATTTTTACAAAACCAAAGCAATGATTGAAGAGGAGAAGCTTTTGGCTGAAAAGAAGAAAAAAGATTCTTTGCTCGCAGTTCAGCAGGCAGCATATAAAAAAGTAACTCCGGTCAACACTACAACAACAAATCCTGCTGCAACAGAAGTGGGAGTTTATATTGTCAAAGCTGGTGACGGATTGGGAACAATTGCTGCAAAATATAAATGCACACAAGAACAAATTGAAACCTGGAATAAAATGAAAAATGCCAACATTTTCCCGGGACAGAAACTTTATGTGCAGGACCCAGCTACTATTTCAACTACCAAAGTTGATACCAATAAAACAAAAACAGAAGCAAAAACGGATAATTCTACACACGCGACTACTCCAAAAACCACAGAGGCCACTACAGTGAAATATGTTTATCATACCGTTCAAAAAGGTGATTCTTTATGGGGAATAGCAAACCAGTATAAAGGAGCAACTATTGAAGAAATAAAAAAGCTGAACAACCTCAATGATAACAGCACTCTTTATGTTGGACAGAAGCTGAAAATTGCAGTAGGTAGCTAAAATCACTTCAATCCGGAAAAAGGTATTTGGTTGAAGGGAAAAAGGTATTTCAAGTGCGGACAACCTGTCTCCAAAATCTTTTCGACAATCCTAAAGTTAATTCTTCAAAAATTTTTGATTATATACTTCATCTCCCTGCCATAATTTAAGAATATAAATTCCTGCAGGAAGCTTTGAGATATCAATAGTTCCGGTATTGGCTACATGATAAAGTTTTTGTCCGGGAGCGTCATAAATTTCGATATTGAAATCCTTCTGTAAATTTATGCCTGATATTGATATGAATGATTGTGCCGGATTGGGTGTTATGGATATTTTCTCAGCTTGGTCTATTTCACCGGTTCCTGTTGTTGTGCATGAAGCCAGGTTTACTGATTTCACATGTTGTATGAACGGGAATTTCTCACTGGTAAAATAAATGTCAATGACATTTAAAGCGCCTGCAGTGCAATATGGTGTTACATCAATATCGAAAGTTGTATCAGCGCTATTAACAAGCCATTTATTATTGACATGCAAAATCACATTTCCAGGATAAATAGTACTGATGTGTAAAATGTATGAAGGGCAAATCGCCAGACTACTGTCAGTATATCTTATAAAATCATAATCATTCCCTCCGTTATAATTCAGGAGAAGATTTGCATTTCCGGAGGAAAGTGAAGTTGTAGCATCTGTATCATGTGTAAATTTACTCGGGCAGAGTAATGAATCTGACTCAAGGGTTGCATATCCGTTTTGTACAACTGGCATCGCAGGTTTTAAATAATCATTGCCTGCCGGATCAATACCTACAAGGCCGAAATAACGATCTTCGTTACCCACCGGTTTGGCCGTATTATCACGGATTGACCAAAGATTGTAGGATCTTAATTTATTATGAAATATTCCTCCGGGTTGGTTGGCAGCACCCAACTGCGAAAAGAGATTCTGATAGAAAACGGCCTGATCAGCTTCTGTCCCGGTAGTTTTATAATCACGATCAACTCTCGTGATGGTGGAATCAATCTGGGTGATTGTTGTAAAACCATTCTCAGTAACCATCACATCTTTTGAACCTGAATAGTTGTCAATCCAGAATTGAATGATGTCAAACGTGGTCTGTGCACTGGTACTTGAATAAAGAGGACTGCTTTGATACGTATCAAGAGCAAGGTAATCGGAAGCGTTCACCACATCAACCAGCCATTGATTTGTTGATGGTCCGTTGAAAATTGGATTTCCTGTAGCAAATGGGTCCCCATTCACTATTGGCTGAAGTTTGAGTTTATCCGACATTCCCAAATCAAGTGCAGCCTGTCTTGCCACTGCAGCGGCCTCAACATACCATGCACCCCATTCAGCGGCCCTGGTTTCACTGCCTGCTGTTGAAAGCTTGTAATTGCTGCAAATTTCATAATCAATGGTGAGCACCAATGAGCCAACCTCTGTTAAAGCTTCCTGAACATAGGTGTAAAGAAAATTTTTCGCTGCCTGCCTTGTGGTACTGTCAGTAATGCGGTTGTAATAAAAAGATGGAATGGTGGTTTTATTAGGTGTCACCTGAGAACTGAAACAAATGTTCACTGCTCCGAGCACAGTTTCACCAAAATCATGTGCATATTTAAAATGATTAAAAGTCGTCGAGAAATCATAAACTCCCTGGCTGGTTTCTATGCTTGACCAGGAAGTAAAATCAACACGGCTGGTGGGCCTTTTACCAAAATTTTCCAGAGAATAAATCTGCTTATTATTCAACTCCCAAAACCCTAATTGAATTCCTGTGGGATTGGGTGATGCTGTTATTTTTTTAATGCTGATATTTTGCGAAAAATTTGCAGAAAGACCTATGATGAAAGTAAAGAAAAGAAGTAAAATTGTTTTCATATCCTTAGGGTTTACAACAAAAACAGAATTCAAATTTAAGATTATTATACAGGTTCAAATTGGAAGTTATACTCTCAGGTAAAACCTAAATGATATATCCGGTAGTTCAAAATTAGCAATAATAATCAGATTTCCGATAAACAGGATAAAAAAAGACAACGCCTAGTTTTTGATAAATTTCATTACCTGAACATTTATTCCGGTCTTAACGATGACTATATAGACACCTTTTGAAAAGTCTGAAATATCAAATTTTGTTTGAGCATCTTTGGAACATTTACTTTTCAGTAATTGTCCCTGCACATTCAAAAACTCAATTGTGGATGGTGAAGGTGATGAAATAGTGACTGATGTTTTAGCAGGATTCGGGGAAATTATTATTGAATTTTTTACTTCGTTTACATCGTCAAGAGAAGTGCTGATTTGGTTGCCTCTAACGCAGAGCAGATAGTGCTTCACCGTTTTCAAATCATAAGTAGTGACGCCAAATTGTGTATCAAGATACCATGCTTTGAGAGTTTGATTTGGTAGTGTGGTTGACGACCAGTATTTATTTACTGCAATATTGCTGAAGAAAGTTGTGTTTACAGAAGGGCTGATCAAACTTTCATCGTTGAGAGATTGCAACTCTTTAATGTTAGGAAGTCGCCAGTCAGAGTTGCCCGCAAGGGTTAATGAATCTGCATAAGTTAGCGCTTGTTCCCATGTAAGGGAATCGTGGTAAGATGTTTTTTGCCAGACTAAGTTGGTGATGTTATCAGTGATAGTGCCATCACCATTGTTCGTAAAATGATTGGGAATAACAGGTGGTGTAGTTCTGTCCCTGACAGCCCTCACATCAAATCTTTTTGTTCCTCCTGTGCTGATGGTTTCTGATTTCGGATGATTGCCGATACCGCCACCAGCATTGGTTACCCACACTTTTGTACTGTCATTAGCCTGCCGCACACTTGTCCACCAATAATCTGCTGTGGTTGGTGAAAACACAGTAAAATCTAATGATGGATTTACATACTGATGATTCAATATGCTGAACGCTTCATGGGCATTGGGCAAACGCCAGTCAGTATAACCACCCAAAGTAAGTGTATCACAATAAATGATCGCATTTTCTATGGTCATTTCTCCGCCATCGGCTTGTTGCCACATCAACCCTGTGACGGTATCTGTAACCGTTCCATTTCCATTTATTAAAAAGAAAGGAGGGTAAATTGTATAATCTGCATCTTCGCCAAAAGTGTTGGTATAGCTAGTGTTTTCGCCGGTATCAGGTAAACGGAGCATGGATTTGGAGATGCTCTGTGCGGAAGAAATGCAGGCAATGAAAAACAGGCTAACAGTGAGAATTATTTTTAACCTTGTCATGCTATTGCTTAATAAGTTTTATAACGCTCACAGAATTTTTGCAGTTCACTTTCAGCAAATATACACCTTTGGATAAAGCAGAAAAGTCTTGTTTTTCGATGTGTGTTCCTGACCAAAATACTTGTCCAACCGCATTGGTTAATTCAAAATTCTCGTCACCTGTTACACTTTTTAGGTTAATTTTATTAGTGAATGGATTTGGGTAATTCTGAAACTTTGGTAATAGATCATTTTCGTCAATGGAGCTTGGATAAAGCTCTATAAAATTTCCAGGTGTGAGCACTTTGCCAATGAAAGCTGCATAATTTACAGGATACCTGTAAACCCTGAAAACTGCATTCATCTTTTCACCCGGATGAGAGATATCATTTGTAAGCGTGTCCCCTTGTGTCATTGGACCTGCATCATCAACGGGGTTAATGTATTTCCAAACCATTGTTCCTGACGAAGTGACTTCCATAAATGTCCCGTGAGGTCCGTTATCAATTAAAGTATTTCCATTTGGCAAACGTTGTGCTCCGGAAATATCCTCAGCATAAAGTGAAGTAGGCGGTGTTGCCACATAAGTCCAGGTCAGACTTGAAGGACCGTAAGCAGTGCCTGTCACTAAAGAATAATCTCCGCTTCCATCAACCGGTGTTGTTATTTCATCAATAGTGGAATAGTTGCGTCCGATCCCGTTGTTGAAACACATGATGTCGCCAGCGCCGGGGCATCCGGGTTTGATCCATTCCGCATCGTGTTGCTGAAATAATTGTTGGTTACTTACCGTACCAGCACCATAAGTCAAAGGGTTTCCCCAGCGATAAAGGAGATCGCCT
>CAISZK010000396.1 GCA_903889915.1 uncultured Bacteroidota bacterium | reverse complement strand
CCTGTTTTCATAAACAGAAAAATGGTCAAAGCAAAATATGCAATTAGAATAACGAACATTACCAAATTACTTACAAATTTTTTCATTTTATTTATTTTTTAAGTTAACCTACTCATATGGCTTTTCGGATACGCCCCTGTTTTTTTGTGTTTGCAAGACTTCACATTTATTTTTTATACGGTTTTCAAGTATCATCTATATAACTATTTTTCATTCGCTTTGTAATTTCGTTTGTATATAAAAAAACAGCGTGGCCAAATTGCCTACCGCTGTCAAGGTTCTACCAAAACCCATATCACAAGTTTGCAACGACCACGCTTTCGCATGGCGTTTTGCTTACTATCCTGTGATATTGTTAAAATTGGTAGATTTTGACAACAGAATTCTGCTAAACGCTATATTTTCTTTTAAACTTTTATGTCATTTTTTATTTGTTATTCATTTGGCAAATATACTATTTTTCAATTAACCAAAATATTATTGGTTATTTCCTTTTCACTATTTTTAAAAAATTGAAGGGGTGACTTGAAGTCACCCCTTCTATACTACCTTTTACGGTGCCACTTTAAAAGCCGGGTCGCTCATTGCGCTTTCACCATTGGTGTTGATTGCGCAAACCCTGAACCAATAGCCCTCTCCGCTTGTTAAACCTGTTATTGCTGCCTTCGATTTTGTGGCAGTTTTAGCATTCTGCCATTTTGTTTTGTCCAGTGGATTCTCAGTGCAAATTTCAATCCGGTAACTTTTAGCACCTTCTACACAATCCCAGTGTAAATCAATTTCACCATCGCTGTCGCCGGTTGTTGCGGCAAGCCCTGCTGGTTTTGGTAATTTCTGGTCGCTGCGAACCGGTTTTGCTTTAACATCAATACCAGCGCTCTTAATTTTAGCAGGGTCGCCGCCGCTTTGGTTTTCAATGTTGCCGCCAAGTTGGGTGGTGACAAGCACAAGGTTTCCACGTTTTTGATGTGCGATCTCGGTTTTTTCCATCCAATTTTTTTTGGCTGCGGCTTCATCTGTCATGGCGCCCTCGTATTTATCCGCAGCTTCTGTTACCTTTCCAGCAGACGGGTCAGTGGTTGGGAAATTACCATTTCCATCCAGGTTTTGGACAATCTGCCTGGCATAAGTTATCAGTTTTTCACCAGGATAATTTCTTAAATTTAAATTTATTTTACTCATAGTTTTACGTTTTTTAATTTGACTTAAGTTAAGATTATATGGTTTGTTGAAAATATTATTCAGGATTGCCGGGTACTATATAATTTTTTGAAAATGCCATGTTGAAATGCTCAATTACTATATTGTTTGATGGCAATTCAATATTGAAATGTTCTTTTTCCATATTGATTTGATGTTTTACAATATTGAAAAACTCTTTTGCAACTTGTATGGGAGCCCTGCAATATGGAAAAAGTGTTTTTCCACATTGAAATAGAGCCTTGCAATATTGAAAAAGTGTTTTTCCATATTGAATTGCTCCCAAACAATATTGTAAAGCTCCCAAACAATATTGTATGGGAGCAAAACTATATTGTAATACTCTTTTACGATATTGAATTATATTATTACGATGTTGTAAAAGAGTTTTTCCAGTTATTAAATGATTGTTATAGTGTGGTGTTATGTTCTTATTTTCAATGTCATAGCTGGTTTGTGGAATGTTTTCATTCTTTACAATATTATTTCCCCTTGTGTTTTCCACAAGAACGAAAGAACAAAAATATGTTGGGAAAAAAGTCATAAAAACTTTTAGGCTTCAAATGTACAAAATAATTTTTTCATGAAAAGCAAATAAAATGAAAAATAAAAATAAGCGAAGTTCTAATTACAGAAAATCAAAGCGATAAGATTAAATCGTGAAGCATAAAAAAAACAGCCAATAAACTTAATAGGCAGGAATTGCCAATTTGAAGGGTTTGCTATTCAATAATGGTCCTTTTAGAATAGTGATGAATTATTGAGGGGTTTTATTGCAGGATTGTTAAGTAAAAAGTTCAAATAATAGTGGAGGTTATTTTGAAAGTATTATTTTGAAAAAACCCTTTGAGCCTTTGCGTCTCTGCGTGAAATTTTAGACTTTGAACAAAATCTCAAATCAAAAATCTCAAATTCAAAATGAAGCTCATGTTAAAGATTTCCTAAAGAATTAAAGACACGTTTCTATTATCGTATTTTTGTATTGATACACTAATAATTGTAAATTTTTTCTTAAAAATAAAAACTATGTCTGACGAAAAATTCTTTTTCCCTTCAAAGGAAGTAATAGAAAAGGCAACTGTAAAGGAATATGATAAACTCTACAAATATTCGATAGAACACCGCGAGGATTTTTGGGCCGAACAAGCCTCGCAACTGAGCTGGTATAAAAAATGGGACAGGGTGCTCGACAAAAGCAATCCTCCCTTTTACAAATGGTTTACGGGCGGAAAAACCAATATTATTCTGAATGCCATTGACCGGCATTTGCTGTCACCGTTGCGCAATAAACTCGCCATTATCTGGGAAGGCGAAAGGGGAGAGGTCAGGACTTTTTCGTATTATTCCCTTAACCGCGAAGTGTGCGAATTTGCAAATATCCTGAAGAGCATGGGTGTGGAAAAAGGCGATGTGGTGACCATCTACATGCCACAGATACCCGAACAGCTTTTTGCAATGCTGGCTTGCGCCAAAATTGGGGCGGTCCACAGTGTGGTCTATGGCGGATTCAGCAGCGCCGCCCTTGCCGACAGGATAAACGATGCCAACAGCAGGGTGGTGGTTACGGCAGATGGCGGCTTCAGAAGGGGCAAGGTGGTAGAGCTGAAAAGCGTTGTCAACAAAGCGATGGAGCTGTCGCCGACAATGGAAATATGCATCACGGTGAAGCATACCGGAACGGAAGTTTATATGGAAAATGGCAGAGATTACTGGTTTCATGACCTGAAAGCATTGCCCATTGCCGGTCAGAAATGCGAAACCGCTGAGATGGATGCAAACGATATGTTGTTTTTGCTTTATACTTCAGGCTCTACGGGCAAACCCAAAGCGCTTGTGCATACTCACGGAGGTTACAGTGTGTATATTTCGGCAACCCACAAAATGGTGATGGATATTAAACCCGAAGACCGCTACTGGTGCGCAGCAGATCCGGGCTGGATAACGGGTCACAGTTATATTGTTTATGGTCCGCTGATCAATGGCGCCACGATAGTGATGTATGAAGGCGCTCCCAACCATCCTTATCCTGACCGCTGGTGGAGAATGATACAGAAATACGGTGTGAACATTCTTTACACATCTCCTACTGCCATTCGCGGTTTGATGCGTTATGGTGATTCATGGACAAAAAAACATGACCTGAGTTCCCTGCGTTTGCTGGGAAGTGTCGGTGAACCAATCAACCCCGAAGCGTGGCGGTGGTATCATCATGTGATTGGGCAGGACAAATGCCCTATCATGGACACATGGTGGCAAACGGAAACGGGAGGTTTTATGATAACGCCACTGCCAATAACACCGCTTAAACCCGGCTCGGCAACACGGCCTTTCTTTGGAAATGAGATGGCCGTTGTAGATGACAATGGCAAAGAAGCAGGGATTTGTGAGGAAGGAAACCTTGTGATCAAATCACCGTGGCCCGGTATGGCTGCAGGTATTTACGGCGATCCTGACCGTTTTGTTGAAACCTATTGGAAGAAGTATGAAAAACAGGGATGGTACCTGACGGGTGATGCAGCAAAAAAAGATGAAGACGGCTATTACTGGATCATCGGGAGAACCGACGATGTGATCAAGGTGAGCGGTTACCGGCTGGGTACTGCCGAAATTGAAAGTGCGATGATCACCCACCCTGCCATTGTTGAATCGGCAGCCATCGCAATTCCTCATGCGATAAAGGGCAATGCCATTCATATCTATGCCATTCTGAGGAATGATTACAAACCATCGCATGAACTGGAGATGGAACTCATCAATCACGTGGTGCATCAGATGGGTCCTATAGCACGTCCGGAAGAAGTGAAATTTGTGGACCTGCTGCCAAAGACCAGGAGTGGTAAGATCATGCGGAGGCTGTTGAAAGCACGAATTATGGGATTGCCGGAAGGGGATTTGAGTACACTGGAGGAATAGGTGATTGTTGTGAAGGGGTTGAAAGATCTTCCAATAATGATTTTGATGATGGTCTGCATTTTCATTTGAACTTTCTAATTTTTCTTTATCTTTACACACAAAATAATTTGAAAATTTATGAGAAAGACAGTACTTATTTTCACTTTATTCATTGGCTGCTGTGTATACATCCCGACAGGACTGACAGCTCAAACCAAAAATGGTAATAAAGAATGGACAACTGACAATCCCTTTAAAACAGATGTCTTCATTAAGAATTTTGGACAGTTCAATAACTGCATCACCTCATCCGACTCCATTAAGTATGCTGTGAACAATGGTTGTAAAATTTACTTTTTGCAAAATGGAATTATCTTCAGGCTTGATGTTGCGGAAAAGGAAGACGATGGCGACAAAGAACAATCAACCAAAGCAGGCACTAAAAACGACAGGGATGAGCATCCCGGAAAAGTTCAGACATATTATGTGAAGATGCTGTGGCAGGATTGCAATACAAACATCAAAATTGAAACAGGTGAAGAAAGCGGAGGATATTACACTTTTGGTGAAAAAGGATTTGAAAATCTGAAAGCCAAAGGCTATAAAAAGATTATTTACAAAAACCTTTACCCTTCCATTGATGTTGAATACACCATTCCAAAAAAAGGCGGAATAAAATACAAACTTATCCTGCGTTCTGGCGCCGATGTGAGTAAGGTGAAAATGAAATACAGCGGCGATGTTGAGAAAATTAAAAAGGATATTTCCGAAAACATTTTGATCGAAACTCCCGCCGGCAACATTGTTGACCATGCTCCAATAAGTTTTTACGAAACAAATAATAAACTGAACCTGCCGACAGAATTTAAAATCAATAACAATACCGTATCTTTCAAATTAAACAACAGCGCCAAATCGGATGGAAATATCATCATTGATCCATGGACAACCATGCCTGATTCCTTACCCGGTAATCCCTGGGCGTATGATGTAGCCACTGATGATTATGGTGAAGTTTATATTTCCGGAGGTTCCGGACAGTATTGTATTTCAAAATACACTGCCGGCGGTGCATTTATCTGGAACTACTCAGTACCAACTTCATTTTGGACAGCTTCCGGGCATGGTTATTCAGAAATGTGTGTGTTGCCACCTCACGGAAGTATTTTGTTGGGAGAACCTATAAACCTTGCCGGTCCGCGGATAATGAAAGTAAATTGTGATGGAACACTGGCATCTATTTCTGCAAGTCTTACGGGTTCCACCGGAACATATAATTATGAGATCTGGATAATGTTCTATAACCGTTGCACGGGGCAATTGATGGCTTTTGGTGGCGGTCCGTTCATGGATGTCAATCTGCAACAAATTTCGGATACCAATATTACAAGCAGTACCATTAATAATTTTGACGGATATGCCGGATTTGACAATGATATTGGTGCTGCAATCATGGACTATAACGGCGATTTTTATGCTTTCGTTTCTTCAGGGATCAACCCTGCATCGAATCATATTTTTAAAAGTTCAATTGCTGCAACCTATAACCCGCCACCCGCTTTTGATGTACCTACTACTTTTCATTTTGAGGAAACGACTAATAATGGCATTCCGGGATTTGTAGGAGGACAGACGGTGAGAGCAAACATTCTGGCACTAAATACAAGTTATTTGTTCGGCTATGATGGCGATTCCCTGATTGCGTGGGATAAAGGCAGCGGAGCAATGCTGGGCGCCCTTGTCGTTGATCCGGGTTATAATCATGGATACCAGCGAAACCACGAAGGAATTGCTGTTGATGATTGCAATAATGTTTATGTGGGAGGAGCAGGCAAAGTGCATGTCTTTAATTTTGATGGGGCCACATTCACACCTCATTCAACAATTACTGCTACTATTCCCGGTCAGGTTTACGATTTGGCAATTGATCAGTATAATGGAATTTTATACGCCTGCGGAGATGGTTTTCTTTCTATTGTTCACGTTAACGCCTGCAACAATCATCAGTTAACACTGACTACTACGGGCAATTGCCTCGATACACTTACCATTGCAGCAAGCGGGGGCACGCCTCCATACAGCTTTCTCTGGAGTGACGGATCAACTACCAACAGCATTTCGGGTCCTCCTGGAATGTACACAGTAAGCGTTTCCGACAATTCATGTAAAATTCTAAACACTATTGATACGGTTGAGATTTGTCCACCCCCTCCGCCCCCTGCAGTTCTTACAATTCCTAATGTTTTCACTCCAAACGGAGATAGTTTTAATGATGTCTTCGAAATTTATTATGATGGTAATGAGTCCTACAATTTGCTAATATTTAATCGTTGGGGAAAAATAATGTTTTCAACAACAAATAAAAATGAATACTGGAATGGCAAAGCACCGGGAGGTAAAAATGCTTCTGACGGCGTTTATTATTACATCCTGACAGTTGGTGAAAAATCTTATCATGGTTCAGTTACTCTGCTACGGTAATTGAAAAACGGAGATTTTTTTGATCGAATAGAAAAATTCTCTGAAACAAAAGGAGAGGGAGTAAAGATTAAATGAAAATGAAGGGGCTTATTTAACCATGGATTAGCTTTGCTGAGAAAAGTTATTTCGAAACTGCAACTACAGATTATAGTAAATTCATAAAATTATCCAAAATCCGCTGCTGGATATATTCGAAGAGGAAATATTTACTTTGCACTAAAAAAATATAAATTGGCCATTGCTGATTTTGATTCTGCAATTAAATTTGACCCGCATGATTCGGCTATATGTAAAAAACGGGCAAAAGCAATCGAAAAGTTGAGAAAATGAAAAGAAAGATTTAACAATTTTTCAAATCTTGCCACTCATTAATTGGTTTGAATTTTCATAACCAATGACTTTTGATGAAATAGTTTCATGTTTTTTACCCACTTTTCCCTTTAATTTCTCACATTTATGAAGATCGGAATTTCAAAAAGGGTTTGGAATTTCAGAAAAAGATTTATCTTTGCATACCTATCCTATATAGAATGGGAACAATAAATAAGAATAATGAGTCAACTTTACAATAAATTACTTGAGGATGTGCGGTTTCAGGAGGGAATAAAGGCCTGTATTAATTGTGGTACCTGTACTGCAATCTGTGCAGCCGCTGAATTTTACAACTATGACCCCCGGATTATTGCCGACACTGTTCAGTCGCGTAATGAGGAAAAAATAGAAAACCTGCTGAAAAGCGAAACAATATGGTATTGCGGCGAATGCATGTCGTGTAAGACCCGTTGTCCACGTGGCAATGCACCCGGTCTTATCATCATGGCGCTTCGTGCATTGTCGCAGGAGCTGGGCTATTTTGTTGAATCGGAAAAAGGCAGACAACAATTATTTATGAAACGCGTTGTTGGAGGTTGGATCCTGACTTACGGATATTGTTTGTATCTGGAAGGAATCGGAACGAACATGTACGCAGAACAAGGTCCCATCTGGGACTGGAGACAAAAGAACTGGGGAAAAGTGCTTGATCGTCTTGGAGCCAATTATAAAGGTGAAGGCAATGGGATTTTGAGAAAAATACCCGAAGAAGCTTTGGATGAAATCAGAAAAATATTTGAAGTTACTGGCGGAACAGCAAGATTTGAGAAGATTGAAAAGTTCTCAAAAGAAAAAGCAGAAGCAATGAACCTGAAATTTGATGATGGAATTGACAACGAATATTTCCAGCATATCTATTCACACAATAACAACACACATAACATAGAATGAAAGTAGAAGGCAAACAGGCTATCTGGAAAGAATACCAAAAAGATATAGCCGGTGATAAGTATTTTTATGTGCGCAGTTGTGTACGTCAGAATTTTTTCCCGGGTTCTGAAACCACGTTTCTCAGGATCATGCGAGAAGAACTTGGCAAGGATATTTACGAGCATCCCTGTCATACAACCTGCACAGGTATTGGATATCATGGCGACGTCGTACCTCTGGACACTATGATGACTGTGGTAGCCCGTCAATTTGCACTGATGACCGAAGCAGGTTATCAAAACCTTGTACCTTCGTGTATCACTTCATTTGGAATTTATACGGAAGTGCTCGACACCTGGCATCATTTTCCTGAAGTGGAAGCCAAAGTGAGGGAATATTTGAGAAAGGCTACAGGCAGGGAATTTAAAATTCCGCAAAACCTTGCTCATGCAAGTGACCTGATCTATAAATTCAGGAAGGAAATTGCACAGAATGCAAAATTTAAACTTGTTGATAAGGAAACCGGCAAACCTTTGAAAGTGGTGGACCATATCGGTTGTCATTATTCAAAGATGTTCCCTGAAAAAGGGGTTGGCGGAGCTGAATATCCTTATGTTCTTGCAGGAATGATCGAGGATTGGGGAGGTGAAGTGATTGATTATCCTGAACGCCGTCATTGCTGTGGCTTTGGTTTCAGGCAATATCTTGTACAGGCAAACAGGGGATATTCTGTGGCTTGTTCACACAAAAAATTTGAATCTATGGAGCCTTACAAACCGGATATGATATTGACCAATTGTCCTGGCTGCCCTATGTTTCTTGATAAATGGCAATATGCCATTGCGGAAATGGAAGGGAAGACTTATGGAAAGGATGGATATGGAATACCTGTGCTTACTTATGAAGAGCTTGCCGGAATGGTGCTTGGTTATGATCCCTGGGATCTGGGACTGCAGGTGCATCAGGTTTCGTGCGAGCCTTTGCTCGACAGGATAGGCATCAAATATGATCCTCTCAAAAAGTATAATGATAAAAATGGTGTTTCACTGGGTGTTCCTGAAAAGCCTTCGGTGATGAAAGTAAGTTGATTTTAAAATAAAATTGCCACAAAGGCGTTAAGACACAAAGATGCACAAAGCTTTAAAAAGCTTTTAATACTTAGTGAAACTTCGAGACTTAGAGTCTTGGCGGAAAGTAGAAAATCTAAATAAATGAAGAAAAAAAGAGTCATAGTTATCGGCGGAGGTATATCGGGCATGGAAGCAGCCACACACCTTGCTTCTATGGGTTATGATGTCACACTGCTTGAAAAAGACAAGGAATTGGGAGGACATTTGCTGGGATGGGAAAAGCTTTTTCCAACAATGCGCATGGGTAAAGATGTTGTTGAATTTCTTAATAAGGGAATCACGCTGTCGAAGGTCAATGTGATCAGGAAAGCTGAGATAGTGAATGCAGTGAAGACAGGTGAAATATTTACCGTTACCCTTGCCAACGGCAACAAATTTGAATCGGATGCAGTGATCATGGCAACAGGCTATGACCTGTTTGATGCCAGGAAAAAAGAAGAGTATGGTTATGGCATTTATGACAATGTGATCACCTCTGCCGACCTTGAAGAAAAGTTTCTTTCAGGGAAACCAATTCTGACATCTAAAGGCAATGTACCTAAAAAAATAGCATTGGTGCATTGTGTAGGTTCAAGGGATGAAAAGGTGGGCAATGTTTATTGTTCAAAAGTTTGTTGTGTCACTGCGGTAAAGCAATCCATAGAATTAAAAGAGAGTATTCCGGGTGTTGATGTTTATTGTCTTTACATGGATCTTCGCATGTTTGGAATGCATTTCGAAACACTCTACAAAGAAGCACAGGAAAAGCATGCTGTGAATTTTATCCGCGGACGCTTGTCAGAAGCCTGCGAAAACCAGGACAGTTCTATTATTGTCAAGGTGGAAGATACGCTTGCAGGAAAACCATTGCGTATGACTGTGGATATGCTTGTGCTGATGGTTGGCATGGTTCCTTCGGCAGGGACAGTGAAAGTTGGCAAAATGCTTGGATTGAAATTCGGACCCAATGGATTTTTGAAAAGCATGGACCAGCATACCATGGGCACTATAACCAATATCCCCGGTGTGTTTATAGCAGGTACCTGCGCCGCCCCCAGACCTATCAACAATGTGTTTGTTGATGCCCGTGCCGCTGCCATTACCGCTTCGAGTTACCTGGAAGGTTATGATATTGAGAAAAGGATAAGTTATTCTTGATTTTTGATTTGAGATTTTTGATTTTGGGTCTTTTATTTTGAGACCTGGAATTTGGAATTTGGATCTTTGAACTTGGAATTTAATTATTGATGAAGGATTTTGGATTTACTATAAATAAAGACAGGCAGATTGACATGGATACTGCCGATATGAGGGTTGCTGAGTATGTAAAAACTCATGAGCCTTCATTCAACATTTGTATTGCCTGTGGAACCTGCACTGCTACCTGTAGCGCCGGCATTTTTACCGATATGAACCTCCGTAAATTATTCACACTGGTCAAAAGAGGTGAAATTGCCAACACCCGCACCGAGATAGCCAAATGCATGCTCTGCGGCAAATGTTCACTTGCCTGTCCGCGAGGCGTCAATACCCGTAATGTGATAGTTAAGATCAACCAGGCATTAATAAAGTTTTCGCTATGAATTACGATCCTTTTGTACTCCCACTTTGTATTGGCGTAATCATACTTGCAGCCACTCTTGCCTATAAATATCTTTACTGGATATTGACGCTCAGCAACGCCGACAAATTTAAAATACTCAAAGGGCTTTTCAGTTTCAGGTTTTTCAAAGCATGCAAAGAAGTTTTCCTCGAAAGCCTTGTTCACCGCAAAGTTTTCAAGGTAAATCCTCTTCTTGGCTATATGCACATGAGCTTTGCCCTGGGATGGCTGCTGCTTATTTTAGGCGGAACAGTGGAATCAAAAATCCATTCTCACCGTCCCTTCAATGCGCCTTACGAACCTGTGTTTTTCAAATTCTTCAACCATGATATTTCCATGTATCCCTGGGCTGATGAATTTCAGCTTCTCATGGATGTCCTCCTTTTGTTTGTGCTTTCAGGGCTTGTGCTGGCTATCATCAAAAGAATCTATTCACGCTTTTTCGGAATGAAGAAAACCACCAAACTGCGCCTGGGCGATCGTGCAGCTTTGATGACCCTCTGGCTCATTTTCCCTTTGCGTTTTCTTTCGGAAAGTTTCACCTCGGGGATTTATCACAATGGCGGTTTTCTCACTGACGGAGCCGGACGTATGTTTGCCACTTTTCTTCCACTTCACAATCTTTCATACATTTCGTGGTGGGCATATTCTTTTGCTTTGGGAATTTTCTTCCTGGCCCTCCCCTACTCCAGATACATGCACATTTTCACGGAAGTGATACTTATTTTTCTCAGAAATTTCGGTATCCGCAATTGCAAAGTGTATAATTCTTTTTCAGCTGTGGAGGTACATTCCTGTTCGCGTTGCGGGATATGTATTGACAAATGCCAGTTGCTCACTTCGGCAAGGATCAGGGACACCCAAAGTGTGTATTTCCTGCAGGATGTTAGAAATAACACGGTGCGGGAAGATAAAGCTTACGATTGCATGCTTTGCGGCAGATGCCAGGAGTTTTGCCCTGTGGGAATAAACCTCAACAACATCAGGATATCTAAACGGTTTGACTTTACGCCTGGAAATAAAAATTTTGAGTACATCAGCCAGAAAATTGAGAAGACAGCTCCCGTCATTTATTTTGCAGGATGCATGACGCATCTCACTCCTTCCATTAAATTGGCTATGGAGGGCATTTTCCGCGCCTCTGAGACAGATTATATCTTTCTTGATAAGGATGGCACTATTTGCTGCGGAAGGCCGCTGATGATGGCAGGAGAGATTTTGAAAGCACATCAGTTGATTGAAAAGAACAGTAAACTGATAAAGGATTCTGGCGCAAAAACGCTGGTTACCTCATGCCCTATTTGCCTGAAGGTTTTCAAAGAGGATTATCTGCTGAATATTGAAGTGATACACCACACCCAGTTTATCCTGCGACTTGCCGAGGAAGGAAAAATAACACTCAACAAATCTGATTTAAAAGCCGTTTACCACGACCCATGTGAACTGGGAAGGGGTTGCAATGTGTACAAGGAGCCGCGCCAACTGTTGAATAAACTGGTTGACCTGCAAAGCATCAAAAATGAGGCTGAATACAGTCTGTGTTGCGGTAGTAGCCTGGGCGGATTGCAGCTCAACAGTGTTCAGCGCGACCATATAAGGATAGACACTCTTGCTGCCCTGCAAAAACCCGAACATGATCTTCTTGTAACCGCCTGCCCGCTGTGTAAAAAAACGCTTTCAAAAGGAGCGGATTCAGAGGTGAAGGATATTGCGGAGGTGGTTTGGATGGGGATGAAAGGATAAGTTCCAAATTTCAAGTCTCAAATTCCAAGACCCAAGACTCAAATTCCAAGGGGTGCTTGTGTGGGATAGATTAGCTATGATTCATTTGTGCTAGTAAACTACTTCAATTGATAAGAGAGAAAGGCAAACTTAATACTGATCATCTTTGATGTTGATTTTCACAAAAACAATCTCACTCAATAATCTCAAACTTCTTCATTTTTTTCCAAAGCGCCACAGTGCTTATCCCTAATTGTTTTGCTGTTTCTTTGCGGTTGAATTGGTTGTTCATCAGCACGGCATTCAATTGTTCTTTGGTGATGATCCTGAATGAAAGATGATTTACTGCAGGAACTTCATTGGGCACATAATATGCAGGTGCCAATGTGCTGTCAATGTTTTTACATAGTCCCTGACGCAAAGAAACAAGGCGGATATCCTGAGGAAGATCGAACACATCTATCAGTTTTTTGTTACACACAACAAAAGCATGTTCAATGCTGTTCTCCAGTTCACGCACATTTCCCGGCCAACAATAATCCATGATGATCCTGTAGGCATCTTCAGTAAGTCCCTTGATATGTTTGCCTGTCTGCAAATTGAATTTTGCAATAAAATAATCTACAAGCAAAGGAATATCATTCACCCTGTCGCGCAGGGGTGATGTTTTGATTGGAAACACATTCAGCCTGTAGAACAGGTCTTCCCTGAACAATCCTTTGGCTACCTGTTCGCGAAGGTTTTTATTTGTGGCAGTGATGATCCGCATATCCACTTTTATGGATTTATTATCTCCAACACGTTCTATGACTTTTTCCTGGATCACCCGTAGCAATTTAACCTGTATCATCTGGCTTAACTCACCAATTTCATCCAGAAAAACTGTTCCGCCTCCTGCACTTTCAAACTTCCCGATCTTATCCTTATACGCCCCCGTGAAAGAGCCTTTAACATGACCAAACAATTCGCTTTCGAGCAATGTCTCAGTCAGTGCAGAGCAATTTACCTTCACAAAAGGCTTGTTCTTTCTGTTCGACAGTTGGTGAATGGCATTGGCCACAAGCTCTTTTCCTGTGCCACTTTCTCCTGAAATGCTAACATTAGCCATAGAATCGGCAGCCATTTCAATCATCCTGTATAGTTCAAGGATCTTCTCATCCCTACCGACAATTCTTTGCAATGGTTCTTTTTCCCTGATCAGTAAAGGCGCTGCAGAAATTGTGCTGCATGTAATTTCCTTCGAAATATCAGTTACAATAACCATCAATATGTCACTTTTGCCTGACTGGATAAATCGTGCATTGATAAACACGAGGGTCTGCGAGCCGTTTATATTATTGAGGTAGGCAGTCTTTGCGATGTTGGTTTTCTTTCCTTTGAAGCAATCCCGAAAGTCGAGCATTTTCTTTTCTCCGGGAGTAATGTCATAGAAATTAATGAATGAAGGTTTTTGCTTCAGAGCCTTAGAGCTTTCAATACCGGTAAGTTTTTCCATATCACTATTCCAAAATGTGATCTTCATTTCCCTGTCGGTCATAAAAATTCCGCAGGGGGCATCATGGATAAATCCGGTTTCAGATGTTGTTTTCATAATTGCTTAACTGTATTAATGCAAAGTTAATTAAATTAATGACAGGTTAATTAATAATTAACTAAACAATAATTGTAAAATAGCACAATACATCTGTTATCAGCATTATAAAAGTTATGGCACAATGATTGAATTATAAAGGGAAATTAAATAAAATGATGAAAAAGAATATGGGTTCGGAAGACAGAATTGTCAGGATAATGATAGCTGCAATAGTTGTATTGCTTTATTTCACAAGTGTAATAACCGGTACAGTGGCGATTATTTTGCTTATAGTTTCGGGGATATTCATACTGACAAGTTTTGTTAGTTTCTGCCCGCTTTATCTGCCTTTAGGATTAAATACGCTAAGGAGAAAAAAGTAGTTTATGCCAGTGACTATAATGAGTAAAAACAATTTCAAAAACCATTAATTTTTTAAAACTATGTCTCTGTTTATAAGTGATCGCTTTTGTCCGCAAAATCATAGATGTCCAATCATACGGGTTTGCCCGCAACAGGCAATTATACAGGATGGCTATGGATTGCCGGTGATAGATAAAACCAAATGCACGGAGTGTGGAAAGTGTATTAAATATTGTCCGATGAGGGCGGTGAAAGAGGTGTAAAATAAAGTCATTGGTCATTAGTCAATAGTCAATAGTCAATAGTCAATAGTCAATAGTCAATAGTCAATAGTCAATAGTCAATAGTCAATAGTCAATAATCAATAGGCGTTTTTTCGAAAACAATTAATAAATTGCAATTGACTGACAGTTGACCAATGACCAATGACTTTTGACTAATGACTAGTGACAATTAAATCTTTTCACCGGTTATCAAAAATATCTGGTAAGTATAAGTTTCTTTCTGCTCATTTACTCTGCGTATTTTGTAGCATGCGCTCGCATTAATATTTTTCAGGCCTTGTTTCTTAAAGAATATTCTCATTGTCCTTCGGCTGAGACCGAAATGTCCTGTAAATTCAGGTCCGTGAAAACTCCCGTTCTCTAAATCAAGGTCGGCAATGCATAAATAACCGCCTTTGTTAAGCATTTGATAGAATTTTTTCAGAATAACCCGAATGTCGTTAATGTGGTGCAGGGTCAATGCTGTAAAGATAACATCGTATTTCTCGTTGGGTATATCATCAACCTCCAGGTCTGACTTTATCACGTCCATGTTGGTGACTCCATGTTCCAGGATTTTATTCCTGAGAACTTCAAGCATGCCATCCGAACTGTCGGCAAGTGTGATGTGTTTCAGATAAGGCATTAAATTAAAGCTAACCAAACCTGTTCCGCAACCATATTCAAACCCACTCATTTCAGTATTTAACGGAATTTGAGACCTGATCTTCTCTGCTATTTTTTCAGAACGATCAACAAACAAAGGATTATCATCCCATGTGAGCGCTTTCATATCGAATTCGTTTATCATAAAAAGTCAATTTAAATTGTTATTTCTTATGGGTATCCTGGCAGTTCTCATCAGCATTTTCAAATTCAAGTGTTGCATGGTGTACATTGGCATGCTCTAGTTTGTGCTTGATGTTTTTCTTCAATAGCCGCAATTCAGACATTTTGATGTCCTGATGGATGATGATGTGTGCAGTCAGTGCATTTTGCGAAGTGCTGATGGCCCAAACATGCAGATGATGCAAGTCAATGACACCATCTACGGCTTTGATGGCATCAGTAACTTTTGAAAGATCAACTCCATTGGGAACACCATCAAGTGTGAGCGAAAGGCTGTCCTTGAAAAGCTTCCATGTTGAATAAAAGATAACAAGAACGATCACAAGACTCATCGCGATATCTATCCAGTAAATGTGGAAAAGGGAAATGAGAATTCCTGAAACCACTACACCGAGAGAAACAGCAGCATCTGCCACCAGATGAATATAGGCTCCTCTCACATTCAGATCACTATCCTTCTGTCGAAAAAAGAGCATGGCAGAAATGGAATTTATCACAATGCCAATACCGGCAACAATGGACATCGGCAAACCTGCAATTTCAACAGGATGCTGAAGCCTGTGAAAACTCTCCCATGTAATGCCGCCAATGGCAACGAAAAGTACCACTGAGTTGATAAGCGACACCAAAATGGTTGATTTGCGGTAGCCATAAGTGAACTTCTCAGTGGCTTTCACCCTTGTCAGCCTGAAGGCCAGCAAAGCCAATGCAAGTGCAGCCACATCGCTGAGATTGTGCCCGGCATCGGAAATGAGGGCAAGGGAATTATAATAGAACCCTGCCGAAAGTTCAATGATCACATAGAGCGCATTTAGGCCAATGCCCAGAACAAAAGCCCTGTTCAGATCTGTTGCTTTTGAAGAATGATTATGAATGTGATGGTCCATAAACTTTCAGTAATAAGATTAGTTTAACCGGTTTGAACAGAAATAAAAAAAGGGGAAAGGTATAAGGGATAAGGGTTTTGAACTATTTGTTATTGCCTTTTTTCCTTTCACATTTTTCCTTCTTCAATATTATTGCAAACGTTGTAAAGGTAAGAATATTTTTCCAATTCAGGTATTTGTTGGGTGCATGACAAAAGTCCCTTTGTAGGTTTAAGCAATAATTTTTACTTCTTTAATCATCTCAATTACTCTATGCCAATTACTACTTTTATGAGCTATTCTTAAATTGGCTATTTGCTGTACCCCTGGCATACTCCATCTT
>CAISZK010000395.1 GCA_903889915.1 uncultured Bacteroidota bacterium | reverse complement strand
TGTTATTATAAACAGAATGGGGTTCCGGGATGTATCCCAGATGGAGGTATTCATTAATTGCAACGGGATTGAGAGAAATATTGTTGTTGATAAAATTCACTGTCTTCACTGCTTTCAGTTCGGAAGCAAAGGCAAAATTATAATTGTCCCAATAGTAATAGATAGGCTTAATCCCAACCCTGTCGCGGAAAATGAATAACTGATTTTCCAGGTTATCATAAATAACGATGGCAAACATCCCATTGAGTTTATTCACAAATTCAGGACCCCACAAAACAAATGCTTCAAGAATTACCTCAGAGTCGGAAGATGTCTTCAGGCGGAATTCCGGATCCTTAGCTTTACACTCCTCAGCAATTTCTTTGAAATTATAAACCTCACCATTATAAACCATCACAAACCTGCCGTTATGCGAATACATTGGTTGATTGGCTGTGACCGAAAGATCAATAATGCTTAATCTTCTGTGCCCAAGACCGACATTTTCTTTCAGAAAAAATCCATCAGCATCAGGCCCTCTGTGAGAAAGAGAAGATGCCATTTTTTCAAGATCATCATTTGAAAAAACACCGGAAGTTGAATAAAACCCGCAAATACCGCACATAATGAATAAAGATGTGTTGTAAAAGTACTACTTTTTTTGATTTTAGGTTTGAGAAAGGGTGAGGGTTTACATTAAGGAAGGTGGTGAATTTATGTTTTTTGTGGAGTGCTTATTTGTTACTCAAAGGTATTTAGTGTAATCCCTGGTAAATTTGAGCAAATTCAAATATTAAAAGAAAAATTGTTTCACCTCATTTATTCAAATCTTAGTAATTTTACCAAAAACAAATTTTGAAAGTACTGTATATCTCTTACGACGGAATGACTGATCCTCTTGGGCAATCACAGGTGATCCCTTATCTGAAAGGACTGGTGGAAAAGGGTCATGAAATATTCCTGATCAGTTGTGAGAAGAAGTCGGGAGATACTGTTGAGTACAAAAATATTCTTTCTCTTCTGAGAAATAATAACATCAAATGGTTTCCGTTAAAATATACTTCAAAGCCTTTGGTGTTATCAACCATGAATGATTTACGGAAAATCAAAAAGAAAGCCAGGGAAATCATTGAAACGAATGCCATTGAAATTGTTCATTGCAGAAGTTATATTGCAGCGCTTGCAGGCTTATCCATGAAGAAAAAATACAGTGTGAAATTCGTTTTTGATATGCGCGGATTTTGGGCTGATGAGCGTGTTGACGGAATGATATGGAATCTGCGAAACCCTGTTTTTAAAAGCGTGTATTCGTATTTCAAAAGGAAAGAAAAGGAATTTTTTGTAAACGCTGATTACACAATCAGCCTGACTGAAAATGCAAAAAAAATAATTTTGGACTGGCAACTCACACCAAAACCTTTAAAAATACAAGTGATCCCATGTTGTGCTGATCTTGATTTTTTCAACACAGAAAGGATAAATGAAGAAGATAAAACGAAATGGATGGAGAGACTTAAGATCAGTAATTCCGATTTTGTTTTGTCATATCTCGGATCATTGGGAACATGGTATATGCCTAATGAAATGCTTGATTTTTTTAAAGTATTGCTGCAAAAACAAAGCAATTCGAAGTTTTTATTTATTACCCCAGACCTGCCTGAAATGATTATACAGATGGCAGAAAAAAAAGGAATACCTGCTGAAAAAATAATTGTTCAAAAAGCATCCCGAAACGAAGTGCCTGTTTTAATTGCAATGTCACAGATCTCGATATTTTTTATCAAACCTGTGTTTTCAAAAAGGGCATCATCGCCCACAAAAATGGGAGAAATAATGGGAATGGGTGTGCCTGTTATTTGCAATAGCAATGTTGGTGATGTGGATGAAATCATTGAAGGTTCTAATGGGGGATATATTATTGACTCATTTGATGACCCTTCGTATGAAAAAGCGATTCAGTCAATGAATGGACTTATCAATATTAAACCCGTTGAAATCAGAAAGAGTGCTGAAAAATATTTTTCTTTGCAAGCGGGAGTTAATAAATATGACATGGTTTATCAAAGCCTGGGAAAATTATAAGTGATTATGAATAGCGGGAGAATCGTAATAGTTGACTATGGGATGGGTAATTTGCATTCTGTCATTTATAAGATCGCTAAACTTCATGCCGATGTGGTTATAAGTTCATCATCTGAAGAAATACGCTCTGCTTCAAAGATCATTCTTCCCGGAGTGGGCCATTTTGCTGCAGGAATGAAGAGGATTTATGAATTGGATATAAAAAAATCTCTCGATTACAAAGCGCTTGAAGAAAAAGTCCCTGTTCTTGGAATTTGCCTTGGAATGCAGCTTATGACTGATCATAGTGAAGAAGGAAATGTTGAAGGATTGGGCTGGATACCTGCAATGACAAAGCGTTTTGAAAAAGAAAAACTCAATGGGTTAAAGATTCCACACATGGGTTGGAATACCATTAAAAAGGAGAATGACCCACTAAATATTTTAGATGGTATGGAACCTGATGATATGTTTTATTTTGTCCATTCTTTTTTTGTGGAATGTAAAAAAAGTGAGAATGTTTTGTGTTCCTCAACTTATGGGATTAATTTCCATTCAGGAATTGTAAGAGAAAATATTTCAGGATTGCAGTTCCATCCTGAAAAGAGCCATGATAGCGGAACAGTGATACTTAAAAATTTTATAAACCTTTGATATGTTCAGACCAAGAGTGATCCCCTGCCTGTTGCTTAAGGATAACGGACTTGTCAAGTCAATAGGTTTCAAGAACCTTAAATACATCGGTGACCCATTAAATGCTGTCAGAATATTTAATGATAAAAAAGCAGATGAACTTATTTTTCTTGACATCAATGCAACACGAGAAAAGAGGACCATTGATGTGGATCTGGTGAAGAAAATCGGTGAAGAATGCAACATGCCTTTTGCTGTTGGCGGAGGGATAAAGACGATTGAACAGATCAGAGAATTATTGAAAGCCGGTGCGGAGAAAGTTTGTTTGAATACATTTGCATTCGGAGAAATTGGATTAATCAAAAAAGCGTCCGGCGAATTTGGCAGTTCTTCAATTGTTGTTTCAATTGATGTAAAGAAAAGGATGTTTGGAAAGCAACAGGTTTATGTGTGTTCAGGAACAAAAGCTACCGGGTTAGATGCAGTGGAGTATGCTCAAAGAATAGCTTCAATGGGAGCGGGTGAGATCATTATAAATTCAATTGATCGGGATGGAACCATGGAAGGATACGATCTGGAATTGATTAAGAGGGTCGCCAATTCCGTTGACATACCTGTCGTGGCTCTTGGTGGAGCAGGGTCCTTAAATGATTTGAAAATGGCTGTTGAAGTTGGCAATTCTTCAGCAGTTGCAGCAGGAAGTCTATTTGTTTTCCGGGGAAATAGAAATGCGGTTTTAATTAATTTCCCATCCAGGAAGGAATTATTAGAATTATTTAGAAAGCAAGAATAAAAATTTAGCAAATTTAGAGATTTGAAACTTTAATAAGCTTTAAATCTCTTTAATGAAAGTAATACGATCAATTAAACACAACGATTATGAATGTGCTCTTATTAGGCTCAGGTGGAAGAGAACATGCCTTTGCATGGAAGATACTTCAAAGCCCTTTGTTGACCAAGCTTTGGATAGCCCCCGGAAATGCCGGAACAGCTTTGTGTGGTGTGAATGTGCCTATATCACCTCTCGATTTTCATGGCATAAAACAATTTGTGATCTCCAATAAAATAAACCTTGTTATTGTTGGCCCTGAAGACCCGCTCGTAAATGGAATAAGGG
>CAISZK010000394.1 GCA_903889915.1 uncultured Bacteroidota bacterium | reverse complement strand
TGCCAAGATCAAAAAGGAATACAATTTTAATGAAACCGCAAATGCCCTGACTGATTTTTATAAGGATATTGATACTGTGAAAACATCTTCCAGTGACAAAACGCCTGTTCATGGAAAATTTGTTACACCGGTTGTAACCAATGATAAATCCAATGGAACCAATAAGGTTCAAAATTCTAAATCAACAGACAAGTCCATGAACAAATTGCCGGATGCAGCTATTGAAAGCACTCCAGATAGTTTATTTTACGGAAAACTTACCGATGCAAGGATCAATGCACTCACCAAAACAATGTTCACACTGGGCGGAAAAGTTTACACTGAAAAAGATTTTGTAAATTATCTGAAACCAAAGGTAACATCAAAACACAAAGAAAGCATTGCATCACTAAATAAATCTTACAAACTGTTTGTTGATGAAAGTGCCATAAACTATGAAGATTCTAAACTTGAAAGCAAGTATGCAGATTTCAAATCACTGATGAAAGAATACAGGGATGGCATTCTGCTCTTCGAACTTACTGATGAAAAAGTATGGTCAAAAGCTGTGAAAGACACAACCGGATTAAAAGATTATTTTGCACAACATAAAGATAACTACAAATGGGATGCACGTCTCGATGCATCAGTTTACACCTGTTCAAACCAGGATATAGCTAATGCAACACGCAAACTCGTGAAAAAAGGAAAACTTTCGAATGATGAAATATTGAAAGAGATCAATAAAAATTCACAGCTTGATCTGAAGATCGAAACCGCAAAATTCTCTAGAAAAGAAAACGTAGTTGTTGACACTATTCCATGGGTAAAAGGAATCTCGAAAGATATTCAGAGTGGAAAATCCATCGTTTTTGTTAATGTAAAGAATGTGCTTCCTGTTCAGAATAAAACGCTGGCTGAAGCAAGAGGGCTTGTCACTGCTGACTATCAAACATACTTAGAGAAAAAATGGATGGATGAACTAAAACAAAAGTATCCAGTTAAAGTTCATGAGGATGTTTTCTCCACAATAAAATAGAACTTTCTGAGTTAATGTTCCAAAATAAAGTTCATGTAAAGCGATTTTTGATTTGAGATTTGTGATTAAAATGAAACCTTGAACTTTAAACTCCGTAGGATGCAATCCAACGGGGTAAACATTGAACCTTGACCTACTGTGAATAAATTTGAAACAAATACTTTTCATATCAATTATTTTCGCCCTTGCTTCCTGTGGCTCTTCAAGCAATAAAGAGTCCACAGCAGTGGCGAAGGTGTATAATGATAATCTTTACAAATCTGATTTAGCCGGACTGGTTCCTGCCGGTTCTTCATCAAAAGACAGTCTTTCGATCGTAAAGAACTACATTAATAATTGGATCGAACAAAAACTTCTTATTCACAATGCCGAAGAAAACCTGTCGTCAAAACAGAAGAATTTCGAGAAGCAGCTTGAAGATTATAAAAATTCACTCCTGATCTTTAATTACGAAAAAGAACTGGTGCGTCAGAAACTGGATACTGTCGTTGCTGATTCAACAATCAGGAATTACTACAAAAAGAATACGAACGAATTTCTGCTGAAAGAAAATATCGTAAAAGTCAGGTATGTGAAATTATCAGCAAATGCAACCAATGCTTCAACAGTAAAAAACCTGTACAAACTGGAAACACCATCAGCAAAAAGCGCCCTGGAGGAGTACTGTAAAAAGTACGCTGTGAACTATTACCTTGACGATTCAACATGGCTGTTTTTTAATGATCTGTTGAAAGAAATCCCTATAAAAACCTACGATCAGGAAGAGTACCTCAAGCTTCACAAAAATATCGAACTGCAGGATTCCCTGTATTCATACTATTTAACCATACGGGACTATCAGGTGAAAGAAAGCGTTTCGCCACTTAGTTTTGAAAAGGAGAATGTCAAAAAAATTATTCTGAACAAGCGCAAACTGAAACTTATAAAAGACATGCAGGACCATGTATTCAAAGAAGCGCTTAAAAACAAAGACTTTGAAATTTTTTAAGAAAGTAATAATTAATGATTTGTAAAGTGAATGTAAAATGTAAAATGGGTAGAATGTAAAATGTAAAACTGGTAAATGTAAAAGGAAAAGAAAATGGAGAAAAAATACAATCTTGAGGAAAGACTTATTCGATTTGCTATACGTATGCTTGAGATATCTGAAATGCTACCAAACACCAAAGCAGGCAATCATATCGGAGGTCAATTAGTCAGGTGTGGTACTTCTCCGGCATTTAATTATGGTGAAGCACAAGCCGCAGAATCGCCTAAGGACTTCATTCATAAAATGGGAGTAGTCCTGAAAGAATTAAGAGAAACAAGCATTTGCCTAAAGATTATTATTTTAAAACCATTAATAAACCCACCAGTTAAGATAGAACCAGATTTTAAAGAGAACAAAGAGTTAATTGCGATATTTACCAAAAGTATTCAAACAGCAAAAAATAATAAAAAAGAAAAAGAATAATTCACTTTAGTGCAAATGAAACTTTAAAATTTTACATTTAAAATTTTACATTTTACATTTAATTTTCAAGAGATTTTTCACTTTCAAAATACTTTAAATAAAAAACATGAAAAAAACGATAATGATCCTGGCAATATTTCTTTCTGTTGGAATACGTTTTTCCTATTCGCAGGGGAAGGTAATTAACCAGGTAGTTGCAGTGATAGGTAGCAAAATGATCATGCTTTCCGACATCGAAGATCAGTATGCACAGTATGTTCTGCAAGGCTATAAAAAGAATGACACCACCTTTAAATGTGCACTACTGGAGGATCTCATGTTTCAGAAATTGTTACTCAACCAGGCCGATCTAGACAGCGTCACAGTTACCGATGCACAGGTTGAAAGCGATCTGGATACAAGGATAGCGTATTTTTCAAAGCAATTAGGAGGCGAAGAAGCGCTGATAAAATATCACAATGGAAAATCACTGATCGAGATTAAAGCCATGTACAGGGATGTTGTAAAAAATATGCTGGTCCAAAAGAACATGGAAGAAAAGATCACTGAGAATATCAAGGTTACGCCTTCAGAAGTGAAGAAATATTATTCCACAATTCCGAAAGACAGCATCCCCACAATAAGCTCTGAGCTTGAAGTCGGACAGATTGTGAAGCTTCCCAAAACAAGTGATGCTGAAAAAGCCAAAGCAAAAGAAAAACTGGAGGGAATACGTGCAAGGATATTAAAAGGTGAAGATTTTGCAACGCTTGCCGTGCTCTATTCCGAAGATGCAGCAACGTCAACCAAAGGAGGTGAAATAGGTCTTACCGCAAGAGGTGTGCTGGATCCCACTTTTGAAGCAGCAGCTTTCAAACTTAAAGTAGGCGAAGTATCACCTGTTATTCAGTCTGCCTACGGCTATCATATTATTCAGGGCGTTGAAAGAAGAGGAGACATGGTCAATGTAAGGCATATACTGATCATGACCAAGGTTGCACCGGAAGATATGCTGAAGGCAAAACAATTCCTGGATACTGTCTATTCAAAGTTGAAAGCCGATTCAATTACCTTTGAAAAAGCTGCAGCAAAATATTCAGACGATGCTTCAAAAATCAATGGAGGAATCATGGTCAATGTTGCAACAGGGTCAAGCAAATTCCAGCCTGACGAACTAAGTTCTGCAACATTTTTCATTGTTGACAAAATGAAAGTGGGTGATTTCTCGCAACCGGTTCCTATGAAAACTGATGAAGGCAAACAAGGATACAGGATATTGTATCTGAAGTCGCGTTCTGAACCACATCTTGCAAATATCAAAGATGACTACGACTATATCCAAACTCTTGCTTTGAAGGATAAACAGAATGATGCTGTGAAAGCCTGGATCAAAAAGAAAGCGGCAGTTACCTTTATTCATATTGCAGATGAGTACAAAGGTTGCAAGTTCAATTATGAATGGTTTCAGTAAATGCCAATAGTCATTAGTCAATAGTCATTAGTCAATAGTCAATAAAAAGAAAGTTAATTCCGGAATCTGGAATTTTAAATTTAAAAAGATATCAATAACATATTCTAATTAATAATTATGCAATTTAAATCCGATGTTGAAGCCGTAGATGCTTTGGTGGAAAAATACAAAGTGCTTAAAAACGAAGTTGCGAAGGTAATTGTCGGACAGGATGAGATCGTAAAAAGCCTTATCATTTGTATATTCAGCAAAGGCCATTGCCTTTTGGTGGGAGTACCCGGGCTTGCAAAAACATTAATGGTGAACACGCTTGCAAAGGCTCTTGGTCTTTCGTACAACCGTATTCAATTCACACCTGACCTGATGCCTTCAGATATTATTGGCACAGAAATTTTGGATGAGACAAGAAAGTTCAGGTTTATCAAAGGTCCTGTTTTCGCCAATGTGTTGCTGGCTGATGAAATCAACCGTACTCCGCCCAAAACACAGTCAGCGCTTCTTGAAGCTATGCAGGAAAAAGCAGTGACTGCTGCCGGGACAACCTATAAACTGGATGAGCCATTTTTTGTGCTTGCCACTCAGAACCCAATTGAGCAGGAAGGGACATACCCATTGCCGGAAGCACAGTTGGACAGGTTTATGTTCAATGTGTGGCTGGATTACCCATCTTTCCAGGAAGAAGTGGATATCGTTAAAGCTACAACCTCCGGACTTGATCCACAGGTGAAACTTGTATTGAGCAAAGAAGAAATAGTGGCTTATCAGGAAGTACTTCAAAAGATCCCGGTTACAGAAAATGTGTTGAACTATGCAGTAAATCTTGCAGTAAAATCACGACCAAAAACTGCGAAGTCGCATCCATGGGCCAACGATTATCTATCATGGGGAGCAGGGCCCCGTGCCTCACAGTATCTTATTATCGGCGCCAAAGCAAACGCAGTTATCAATGGGAAATATTCGCCGGATATTGAAGATGTGAAAGCCGTGGCTGTGTCCGTTCTTCGTCACCGCATTGTCAGGAATTACAAAGCAGAAGCAGAAGGTATAGATGCGGAGAAGATAGTGGCTGAGTTTTTGAAATAGGAATCACCTTTTCAGTAACTGCACAACAGGAGGAATTGCACTTTAATCAATTTTCACCTTCAATTTTAGTTACCTTGACAATCCTCCTGTATGGGTAAAAACCAAATTTTTTCGTACTTTTGCAACCTTAAAAATAATATTTAAAAAATGGGACAGATAGTTCATATTCAGGGGAGACAAATCCTTGATTCAAGGGGAAACCCAACGGTCGAAGTTGAAGTAATGACCGATAGCGGCGCATTTGGCCGTGCTTCCGTGCCTTCGGGTGCATCTACAGGTATTCATGAAGCTCATGAGCTGCGCGATAATGATAAAGGAATTTATCTTGGAAAAGGTGTTTTGAAAGCTGTTCAGAATGTGAACAAGACATTAAGAGAAGAGTTGACGGGCTTTGATGTTTTAGATCAGGCTGGGATTGATAAAATGATGATCAGCCTTGATGGTACACCAACCAAGTCGAATCTTGGAGCCAATGCAATTCTCGGCGTTTCGCTGGCTGTTGCCAAAGCAGCGGCACAGGAGTCAGGGCTTGCATTGTTCAAATATCTGGGTGGTGTTAATGCCAACCTGCTTCCGATTCCAATGATGAATATTCTGAATGGCGGTTCGCATGCCGACAACAGCATAGATTTTCAGGAATTCATGATCATGCCTGTTGGTGCGCAATCTTTTTCAGAAGCCATCAGGATGGGCGCCGAGGTGTTTCACAACCTGAAGAAAGTGCTGATGAAAAAACGTTATTCAACCAATGTGGGCGACGAAGGTGGATTTGCTCCGAATTTGAAATCAAACGAAGAAGCAATCACTGTAATTCTCCAGTCAATTGAAGCTGCAAAGTACAGGCCGGGTGTTGATATTTTCATTGCACTTGATCCTGCTGCTTCGGAGTTTTATTTACCTGCCGAAAATGTTTATCATCTGCATAAATCAACAGGAGAAAAGCTGAAACCATCAGAAATGGTGAAGTACTGGAAAGATTGGGTTAAAAAATATCCTATCATTTCAATTGAAGATGGTATGGCCGAAGATGACTGGGATGGATGGAAACAAATGACCAAAGCTTTAGGTAATGAGATTCAATTGGTAGGTGATGATCTTTTTGTAACCAACGTTGAAAGGCTTCAAAAAGGCATTGATAAAGGAGTTGCCAATTCCATCCTTATTAAAGTGAACCAGATCGGAACCCTTACAGAAACTATTAACGCTGTAGAAATGGCAAGAGCTAACGGATATACATCTGTGATCAGTCACCGTTCGGGCGAAACTGAGGACACAACTATTGCCGACCTTGCAGTGGGTCTTCAAACAGGGATGATCAAAACAGGCTCAGCATGCCGCAGTGAAAGAATTGCAAAATATAACCAGTTA
Source organism: uncultured Bacteroidota bacterium (assembly GCA_903889915.1). Taxonomy (GTDB): domain Bacteria; phylum Bacteroidota; class Bacteroidia; order Bacteroidales; family CG2-30-32-10; genus CAISZK01. The sequence continues at coordinate 21,996 of CAISZK010000394.1, read as the reverse complement.
TTGAGAATTGAGGAATCATTGGGATCTTCAGCACAATATTTGGGTAAGAAATTTAAATTTCTGAAAAAGAAATAATAAATTTAGTGATTAGTTTAGTGAGTTAGTTAAGTGAGGAGGAAAATGAAAATTGCCTCCTCACTTTTTTTTGCTCTCTCCCCTTTTCTTACAAAATAGTTCATCAGGTTTCGCGTTTCTGGTTTCAGGTTTTATGCTAAACGATCCCCCGTACTTAATGTCATTTTAACTTGTCTTTAATTTTTATTTAATCGGTATGGCAAGGATTCAGGATACTTTTGGAGCATCAAAAAAAAGTAATCTTGTAGTAAATAAATTTAAAACTCAAAATAGAAATGAAGAAAGATCAGATCGGAATAAATGCCGGAAAAATTTGGAAAAAATTAGACAAAGATCAAAGGGATACGCGTATTGAAAAACTTAAAAGAGAATGTAAACTGAGTGCAATTGAATTCGGATCTGCTATAGGCTGGCTGGCCAGGGAAGACAAAATTACTTTCGTGAGTAATGAAAAAGCAACATATGTGCTGCTAAAAGATTAAAAAAATATGGATCCGCAACTGGAACGCGTCATAAAACGCGCCCAATCGGAAAATCCATTTTTAAAACTCACGAGCTATTCAAGGAATGACAAATTTTCATTCCTTCATCGAGTTGCTTTTCCATATATTGACAAATAGACCTATTTAATAAGGCTTGAATATTCAAGTAGGATTAGATGGACCCATTTAATAGAACTTGAATATTCAAGTCGGGTCTAATGAATTTTTTATCCCAGTCTATTACTAATAGTCCGGGTTCGACTCAAAGTCGGGACCGGACTATTTCTTGTTTTAAGAAAAAAAGTAATTCACAAAATTTTGAAGGATTTTATGGAACCCAACCGTCACGTCTTTGATCACAATCATTGTGTCAAAAAAAAAAAAAATTTTTAATGAATGGAAACTCCGATGGTGGATGCGCCGCTTGAAATTTCAAGAAATACTCCACAAAGTTTATTGAACCTGTATTCGGCGCCGACCTCGCCATCAAGAAAAAGGGGACTTGCTTTTCTGTAATAATTGGGATCGCCATGATAATTTTTATCCCAAACAGAAGCTTCATGTGAAAACCCGACCGAAGCTGCAACATAAAAATCCCAACGGGGATTGGCTTTGATCCACTGGTCAAAATAATAAGCAGCTTTGATCCCAACCGGGATCACAGTTTCGTGGAAATAATAATTTTTAATTGTGTAAATATTGCTTCCCCAATAGTAGCCATCGCGGTAGGTGTAGAAATTTACAAAAGGAGCCAGGGTAAAATTTTGCGCAATATCAAATTCATAATCGAGGTGAAAGATGAACAATGTACGTTTTACATAGGCGTAATAGCCGGTGTAGCCCCCAATACCAAAACCGGCATTGAGGGTTTTACCATATTTTTTAACGGGAGTTGTCTGTTGGGCAAAGATGTCTTGTTGCAAAAAAGTAAGGAAAACCAATAATATTAAGATGGTTTTTTTCATGGATTTTTGCTCCTAAACTCATTTCGTTTTTGCTTTCGTTTTTCAAATATTGAATCAATACTAAAAGCTCCGGCACCTTTGGCTGCGATATAAAGAAAAATAAAACAGTAAAGCATTGCAAGTTCTCCATGATTCAACAGCGGTAACACTGCATGAGTACCATGAGCAGACCAGTAAGCAAAGGCCATTTCGCCTGATGCCAAAAATGCTGCCACTCTCGTGAGCAAACCAAACATTACAAACAGACCACCGAAAAACACTATTATTCCTGCTGTCCACATGATGGATGGCGGAGGCAACATTTCTGCATGAGGAATATCAAATAACTTCTGAGAACCGTGCCAGAGGAAAAGAAATCCTATAACAATCCTGAGGATTGCATAAACCGGCGCCTTAAATCTTGATAGGTACATTTTTTTAAATTGTTTAATTGTTTAACTGTTACTATTGTTTTATTGTTGCATAGTCTGACTTATTGTGAAGGTCATTGTTTCTCCAAAACTACTTTCAGGTTTTGCAATCCTTTTTCAAGATCGCGTCCGAGCATTTTCTGGAACATGGCTTTTGCAATATTCATAGGAAATTTCATCTTGCCATAGAAACCCCATTGCACTTCAGTGTTGCCATTAATTTCTTTGAATGCAAAATTGACCTTTGCCGTATTCTGCATGGGGCGAAAAAAACGAACTTCATGCTCTATGTTTTTGCCTTCGTCAATTTTCATGATTTCTTGTTCACCTGCACCGACATTCTTCATTCTGGGGCTATTCCAGGCATAAACAAAACCTACTTTTCCATCGGTTCCCCGATATTCTTTTGCCATTTCAGGATCGGCCATATTCCAGACACTAAAGTTATCCTGATTTTTCACAAAGCGCAGATAATTGAAAACCGAATCGAGGGGTTTACGAATAGCTACGGAACGTTCGATAGTCAGTTTGGTGCCTATTATAAGAGCAATGATTAATATCAGTGCGATGATTGAAGCTATGATGATGATAGGTGTCATTGTATAAAATTGTTTAATTGTTAATAAAGAATGTGCATGATGCTTTGTTAGTATTGAATTACATCATTTTGTTCTTTTATAGTTGTTTTACTTTGTAGCCCTGCGAAATCAAAAACTGTTCAATGTTTATTAAATCCGGGCGCAAATCCCTGCATTTTTGAAGTGCTTCAGCATATTCAGGAGGATATGGAGGTCTCCCTGATTTTTCAAAAGAAACCCGCATTGCATAAAACTCGGAAGCGAAGAGCTTCATCAGTAATCGGGGCATTGCTTTGTATTTGAAAGTTTCGCCATTCCTTATTCTCGAGAGAGTTTTTGCGATATCATTACCCGAAACAAGATCGGCCATAAGGTTGATCTCGACATTCCGGAAACACTCTTTTTGCTCAAATGCCATTGCGGCAAATTCGCCAATGTCAGCAACGGAGATATAGGGAACTTTAACGTCTCCGTCAGTAAACCCTTTTACATATCCTGTCTTCACAGGAAAATACTTCCTGCCAATATTGTCCATGAATGACGCGGGTTTCAGTATAGTGTAAGGCAAAGTGGTTGTTTTAAGATAATCCACTATTGTCAGTTTGCTGTCGAGATGAGGCACACCTGTCTTATGATCACCTGATCCAAACACAGTGCTGAAAACAATGTGCTCAATGTTATTGGTGACACAACTATCAATGATGTTATGACCCTGTTGAATTTCAGCGTCGGGATCAGTTTTTTTATAATCGGATGAAAAGGGTTGTGTAATGCCAAATACAAGCTGCGCACCTTCGAATGCAGTGATCATTGATGATCTGTTTTGAAGATCGGCTTTTAGTAGTTTTGCACCTTTATCCTGTAAAGCGATTGCCTTTGGCGCATCAGGTTTTCTTGTCAACGCAATGACTTTCCAAATCTTTTTCTTCAGCAAGCTTTCTACGACAGCACCACCGACATTGCCTGTAGCACCACAAACGACAATTGTTTTTTTATCCATTTTAACCTCCTGTCAAATTATTTACAGGCTTGAATACACTTTGCTGGTTTGGATCAACATAAGATTATAATCAAATGCACCTGCTTACATCAACCCTCAGCAATCAATAATCAATAGTCAATGGCTGGCCGGGTCTTCAAAGAGAACCTATGTTTTTCTGTGCAATTAATCAATAACCATTCCGAGAGGTTTCGCACAATTGCAAAGAATGTTCTTCGCTTTTTGAGTTTCATCTTCGTCACCCTGTGCAACCACTATAAACCGGCCATCTTTAAGAAAGCTGGAATAGTTGACAGTTTCAAATTTATTTACTCCGACAGTTTTTAGAATATCAATTACACCAAGGCTGGTTATATCGAGATCAGAGGAGGCCAAAGAGGTAACAATGGCGCCTGCCCCTAAAATAAAACCAATCTCGCCAATAGGGAGAATACGTAGCCGCGTCAGGACATTCAGTGTTGAATCAATAAGCATCCCTGCACTTGAATTTGTTTTCAATGAAGGATCCTTTTTCATCTGAGGCGAATTTTCAGAAAAAGTTTTGGCCTGCCCTATCAGAGATAACTGATCCGGAGGATAACATTTGTCCTTCAACACCTCTATCGCTTCCAAAGCGGATATGTGCGAATCATAAATTGCAACAGTTGATTTCATAATTTTATTTTTAGTGAATACTATTGAGAAGTAGAATTATTAATCTCTTTCGATTTTTGATTATTGTGAATAAATTTCAAGGTTTCTGCTGCTTGAGCAAAGGATGTTGACAGCCTTTTCAACATCTTCATCCTCCCCCTGCGCAACAACTAAAAATTTCCCTTCGTCAAGATCATTCCGGTACTTTTCAACTTTATCCTGTTTGATTCCAAAAGTCTTTAAAATAGTACCCATTTTCACACCTTTGAATTCCATATTAAAGTCAGCAATGGCTTCCACCACTGCTCCGGCACCAAAAAGGAACCCCAGCTCAGGAACAGCAAGAATACGGGATTTTGATAAAACACCAACCGAAGAGCCAAGAACGACACCAATGGTTTCGCCATCCTTTTTTAATGGTTTAATGGCTTTTCTGCGCATATCATTGTCACGAAATTTTGCACGACCTATGATTGATAATTGATCAACCGGATAACTTCCATTTTTCAAAACCTCAACTGCATCCAGCGCCGACCAGTGTGAATTATAAACAGCAACTGTTGATTTCATAAGTACCCCTGTAAATGTTTTTAAAATCTCTTTTCGATAACATCCCAATTTATAATGCTCCAAAAAGCATTAATATAATCAGCACGTCTGTTTTGGTAATCCAGGTAGTAGGCATGTTCCCAAACATCACAGGTTAATAATGGTTTTAAACCCCTGCGAAGTGGATTGCCGGCATTACTTTCATTAATGATCTCAAGTGTTCCGCTTTGGTTTTTTACCAGCCAAACCCATCCTGATCCAAACAAACCTATGGCAGCTTTTGCAAAGGTATCTTTAAATCCGGCATAATTTCCAAAACTTTTTTCAAGCGCTTCAGCAAATACACCCTGTGGAGCAGGTTTTCCATTTTTTATTAACTCTTCGAAATAGAAAGTATGGTTCCACACTTGTGCTGCATTGTTGAATAGCGGGCCGTCAGCATCCTTAATTATTGTTTCGATGTCCGAATTTTCATACCTGGTTTCTGCAATCAGATTATTCAGATTTGTCACATAGGTTTGATGGTGCTTTCCATAATGAAACTCTAAAGTTCTTTTCGAGATCATAGGTTCCAGAGCATCCAATTCGTACGGTAATTTTGGTAATTCAAATTTCATCTTTTTTTGTTTTAAAATTGTTTATGTTTTTTATGAATTAATTCTTCATCGTGTTTATCAGGATAGTTTGTTTCAGCAATCAGGATATAGAAGTATAAGGGAAAACGGAGCATCAAATTTCAATATTTTTATCTCCTGTTTATTCCATTATGTCAAATCCTGATTACCTTTTCTCCTTATATCCTTTAATTAATTTCCCGCCTATCTCGACCTGATGATCTTGAAGGCAAAATACCTGTTATCTAAAGACATCATCGTTTCGATCCAAACGGGTAAAAGCATTTCAATCCCGCGTGCAGATTTGATATCGCCAATGTCTAAAATATCTTTCCAACCAAACTGATTCAATATCTTTATTGTTTCGTTTTTTGCATCTTTATCATTGCCACAAACAAACATGGTTGGTTCTCCGCCTGTCTTGTCCGGATCAACCATTACATCAGCACTGACAATATTTAAAGTTTTTACAACCTTAGTATCTGGCAAAGCTTTTTGAATTTCTTCACCCAGTGAGTTGGTATTTGCATATTCGCTGATCAATGATGGCGGCATTCCTTTTGAGAAATCAAGAGGGTTAGTGATATCAATTAAAATCTTGTTGGCTATGCTGGCAGCCGAAAGCGATTTCAACATCGAAAGAGTCACATCGCCTTTGGTGCAATTAAAAATAATATTGCCAAAGCTTGCAGCACTCTCAAAAGTTCCAAACGATGCTTTATCTCCTAATGGTTTTGCCCATTCAAAAGCTTTTTCATTGTTCAGTAAACGCGAACCCATCCGCACTTCGTAACCAAGTTCGACCAACTTGGTGGCTATGGTTTGACCAACCATTCCCGTTCCCAGTACTCCAATTTTTTCCATGATACTTATTTTTTATTTACTGATGCCAATCACACCACATGCCACGCGAGCTCCTGAATTTCCTGCCGGCTGTGTCATAAAATCATCTTCGCCCTTATGAATAATAACCGATCTTCCAATGATAGACAGATTACCTTCAAATGACAGGACTTTATCAAAAAATTCGATGTGTGCTTTTCCTGAATCATTAGCCATGATATTGCCCAGATCACCTTCGTGTTTGTTCATACTCGTTGGTCCGCCATGACTCTTTCCGGTTGGATTAAAATGTCCGCCTGCCGATGAACCGTCAGATGCGCTACAATCGCCACATTCATGAATGTGTATCCCATGTTTTCCTGAAGAAAGTCCTTCAATATTTCCGACAACTTTGATACCACTGTCTGAGGCAATAAAATTTATAATTCCGCTTGTCAAATTCCCCTTGGTTGGATAAAGAACGCAGGTTGCTTTTTTGATCTTCTCCGATGTTTCATTTTGACCGGTAGGTTTAAAACTTAGCGATAAACTCGCAGTAATAAAAAGGGTTCCTATGATGCTATACAGATATATTTTCTTCATTTTTTTTGTCTTTAATAGTTAACGTAAATTTTCTTCACAAAAGTATCGGGATAAAGCGACGCCTGTATTAAAACAGAATTAACGTTAGATTAAAAACTGATTAAGTTTGATTATGAGCCAGGACTTTTAGGGAAAACAGTATTCGAAACCCATTCCAAACACTTTCCTAATTCATTCTTACTTATCCTTTACAAAATCCAGAACTATTGAATTCATACAATATCGTTGTCCGGTAGGTTTGGGGCCATCATCGAAAACATGCCCCAGGTGAGCGCCACAGCGGCCACAAAGCACCTCAGTACGAATCATTCCATAAGAATAATCGGATTTATATTTCACACTGTTCTTACGCATTGTTTCAAAAAAACCGGGCCAACCGCAGGTGCTGGCAAACCATGCATCAGACCGGAACAAAGCATTGCCACATGCTGCACAATAATATGTTCCTTTTCCGGTAGAATTCCAGTATTTCCCCGAAAATGCAGCTTCGGTTTCTTTATTTCTGGCAATACGGTAAACACTGTCTGGTAAAACTATTTTCCAAATTGAATCAGGGAGATTAAGTGTCATGGTGTCTGTCCTGGAATAGTAAGGATTGATCGGATGCTGAGGAATGGACGCTGCATTATTGTTTATCGGAGTGTTATCAGGATTATTTCTGCAATTACTCACCGCCAGAAAAATGATCATTATAAAAAGGACGTAGTTTTTCATGTTATTGACAATTTTCAATTCAAACTTGCATTAATTTTCTTTTGAATTCAGATATTTCAAAAGCTATCGGATGCTGTTCATCCTTACTGAATTTCTTAATGAGACTGATGTTCCACATTGATCTGTCAAATTCAGGGAAAAAAGCATCACCTGAATATTCATGATCAATTTCAGTCAGGTACATTTTATCCGCAAATGCGATTGTCTGCCTGTAAACAGAACCTCCACCACAAATCAGGAGTTCCGTCTCGTTTCGTATTCTGGCCTCATTGATCCCATCAGGAAGGTTGTCAAAAATAAGGCAATTAAATGAGGGATGATAGTTTTTGATTTTAGTGATCACAATTACTTTTCTACCTGCCAGATCCTCTTCAAGAGATTCAAAAGTTCTTCTTCCCATCAACAAAAAGTGACCTTTGGTTTTTTCCTTAAAAAAATTCAGATCATCGGGTAAATGCCAGAGTAATTTATTATTTTTCCCAATTACATTGTTCTTTGATTTTGCAGCTATCAGTGCTATTTCCATTTGTTATTAAATTATAAGATGACGATTTTGAACAGTTATACAAATGTAGTTTCTGGTAAATATTATGTAGTTAAAAAAAAATTAATACTCCATTAAGAAAGTGTAAAAGTAAAATTGAATATCCGCAATTAAATCTATTTGAAATTTTGAGATCGATTGGTAGGATTCGATATCGAATCGTGACGATTGGATATCCAATCGTCAGGATTGGATATCGAAATGGGAGGATGTGATCTCATAATTTTTAATACAAGCTTATATCTGCTTGGTTTTTAATTCACACGCGGAACACATAATATTTAAACAAAAAAAATAATTAAAAAGTAAATAATAAAAACACCCCTTGAACAGGCCATCAACAAAAGAAAATAACCTCAGCAAACGCATGTGATTACATCATTTTTTCCAATTTCAATCCACTCTTAAATAATGTTATTTTTAACCAATAAAGGATTCCAAAACTTGCCTGTATTTTTGGTTTTAGGTAACTTTGTGTTACAATCAAAAGGAAAGGAGATTGAAATGAGAAAGTCAATTTTGACAGTAGTTTTTCTGCTGTCCTTATTCAGTTCCTGCACGTATGATAAGGATGTGACAGCCAGTGGAACTCCGGCAACAACTGTAACAGCCGGCACAGGTACAACAACAAACACCGACAATACTACTACACCGGCCATTGTATCATACCAGACATTCTATGACGATTTAAGTCCGTATGGTGAATGGATTGATTACCCTAACTATGGGTATGTGTGGTCGCCCTATCTCGGTTTGGATTTTATTCCTTACTACACAAATGGAAATTGGGTTTATTCTGACTTAGGCTGGACCTGGAATTCTGGTTATGTTTGGGGGTGGGGACCATTTCACTATGGTCGTTGGTTCGACGATCCTTATTACGGCTGGTTATGGGCCCCCGGCTACGACTGGGCGCCGGCATGGGTTGCATGGGGATTTTATGATGATTTTTACTGCTGGGCACCTATCGGGCCGTGGTACTATTTTGACCGGGATGATTATGCATCGTTACATTCATGGTATTCAGTCCACCAGGATCATTTTATGCATAAGAATATTTCAAAGTATGCATCAAAAATGAGTGATCCTGTGATCAACAAAATGTCCTACATTAAGAGTTCAGGAAAATACAATGAGCAGACATTCTATAATGGTCCCGGATCTGCAGATGTAGCAAAGGCTACACACTCAACTATTAGTTCTGTTTCGATTGCAGAAGTCAGCAAGCCATCACAAATGAAATTAGAAAGCAACAAGCTGATGGTTTATCGTCCTACAATTAGTAAGACTGACTACTTCAATAAGAAACCTGCAACTTTTGTAAAATACACAAGTGTCGGTACAAACAGCACCACAACTTCGGGCATAAAAAATGTTCAGTCAGAAAAAACTGTCAAAACAAACAATGATGTTCCGTTGACTAAGGGTAATAATAAAGTACCATTGACAAAGCCAAACGTGAATAACTATGTTAAGCAACCAAATTACAGCACGCAGACAAATAATGTAAAAATCAATCAACCGAAATATAATGCGCCAAAACAAGTGTATCGTAGTACTCCTGCACAGCAGAGTTACAACAGAAGTTCAGGCAGTAATTATTCATCACATTCATCTTATAGCAGAGGAAGCTATTCACATGGAAGTGGCAGTTTCGGCGGGAATTCCGGTGGTAGTTATAGCACTCATCACCATTAATTAAAATTTCCGGTAAGTTTTTTGCAAAACAGAAAGCACGGGTTTAATTAATGTGACCGCATATCTTCCAACATAATTTGTAGAACAAAAAAGGCTATCGCCGGAGGCGGTAGCCTTTCTTTTTAGCCATCAATTTGGAGAGCTTTTCTATTAGTTCCTTTTTCCGGGTTTATTTTATGGAGTCCTGAATTACTCTTTAATTGGTCAATTCAAAACACCTTTCGTTTGCGATTATGAATCAGCAAAACACTCACGTTCATTTTCGTTTTTCAATTCCCATTTCCTTTCAATATCCTCAATGCTTCTTCTACATGCTTTTTAGGTTGAGTGAGTGAATTGAATGTTGAAATTATCATACCTTTTTTGTCAACAACAAATGAAACCCTTCCGGGGATATGGCCATACTCGTTGGTTTGAACATGAAATAATTTCCGTACCGTATTATTGGTATCAGCCAAAAGTGTGAATGGCAGGTTATATTTTTCAGCAAATGCTTTATGGCTTTCAACCGACTGTGAACTTATTCCAATAACAATCGCATCGGCCTCAACAAAATCTTTAAAGTCATCGCGGAATGTGCACGCTTCTTTGGTGCAGCCACCGGTAAAATCTTTCGGATAAAAATAATATACCAGGTTCTTCTTTCCAACAACATCTTTAATACTGAATTCATTTCCGTCCTGATCAGGAAGTGTAAATTCAGGAACCTTCGCTCCTATCATGCTTTCAGTACCATCCTGCGAACGGAAAATGAAATAAACCACGGCAAGAATAATGGTAATGATGAGTATGATCAGGATCGTTGGCAATAAAATTTTATGAGTGTTCATAATAAATTAATTTTGGAGATAATGTCCAAAGAACGAAAAATGGAAAGGGCAAAAAATTACAAATCCACTGTTGGCAGGCATTGCAGACAGCAGGCAAATGATCGTATTCAAAAGCGTGTTAAAGCTCTTTCCCTGACCTCACCAAAGAATATGCCTTTGAAATAATTTCAGCATCTTTAAACCCTCTGAAACCACTGAAGCCGGCATAAATTACAACACCCTTATTCAAAGTCAAAGGAAGTCCGCCTTCCCATCCGATAAAATCAGGACGCATAATATTGAATTTATGTTCGTCTATCTGGTTGTTGAAAACCGCTTTCTCAAAATCGGCAGTTTTCATATTCGTGATCCAGGCCTGGCTGGCTTTGGTCCATGCAATCTTAAAAGAATGCCGTGACCTTATTTTATCGGTGCCAAAAAGCCTGCCATGAACTACGTTTTTATCATCAATGATACAAAGAGCAGCATTCCCATTCGAAACATTTCTGTCAGCAGGGTTCGACAGGAAATCCGGGATCAGTCCCTCAATGGTGTCTATTATTTTATTGATAGTTGTGGTGGTTTCGTTATTTTCCATATTGATTTAAATAAAGTTTACAAAGCTATAGTTATTTGGTTTTAGAATTTTCTGATATCTGTTATTGTTAACAATTGTTGTTATTTTCCTTTTCCATAAAGTTCAAAGAAGGCTTGATTCCTCTGATAATTATTGGTGGTTCGACATCTCTGATTTTTGCATAAAATTCCTGAAGAAGTATTTGATCTTATCTTTAACCTGCTTCTTTCCAATTCTAAGGGCAAGGACTATTATTAGCAATGAAATCATAAATTTGTCATCGAATTATTGTCTTACCGGGACTCTTTCGCCCGCTTGTCGCTCGATCATCCATGAAGGATATTCAGGTTTAAGCGCTGAAATCTGATCCAGTTTTTGAAGTTCTTCAACACTCAAATGAAGTTTGGTTGCTGCAATATTATCAGCTAATTGTTCCTGGTTTTTGGCACCAATGATTATGCTTGTCACAAAAGGTTTTTTAAGCATCCATGCCAATGCAACTCTTGCTGCCGAAGTATTGTACTTTTTCCCAATCTCAATCATTGCATCAATAATGTCGAAAGCTATTTCTTTATTCACCGGGGGAAAATCAAAAGCATCCCTGCGGCTGTCACCGGCAATTTCTTTATTGCGTGTAAACTTACCTGACAGAAAACCTCCGGCCAGCGGGCTCCATGGCATCAGCGCAAGGTTTTCGCTTTGCGCCATGGGTACAATTTCACGTTCAATGTCCCTGCCTGCAATACTGTAATAGTTCTGAAGCGCACAGAACTTCGTATATTTCATCTTTTCTGCAATTCCATTAGCTTTTACAACTTTCCATGCAGGGTGATTACTGATACCAATATAGCGAACTTTTCCGGAAGCTACCACTTCATTCAACGCCTGCATAGTTTCCTCCAAAGGAGTTATCGGATCCACTCCGTGTATGTAAAGGAGGTCAATGTGAGGGATGTTCAGTCTTTGCAAACTGTCATCCACCGAATCCATGATGTGAAGTTTCGAAAGACCTACCTGATTAACTCCGGTGCCCATACGCAATCTGAGTTTTGTAGCAATTACCACCTGTTGCCTGTTTATGCCTAATTCTTTCAACGCTTTTCCAAGGATGATCTCTGCCATGCCTTCGGAATAAGCGTTTGCAGTATCAATAAAATTTATTCCCTGATCCAGCGCTGATTTTATAAGCAGGTTCGCTTCCTGTTGTTGCAAACTACCTACAGCTTTCCAGTATCCAAGACCTCCAAAAGTCATTGTACCCAGACACATTTCAGACACCAGAACACCTGTTTTTCCTAATACGTTGTAATTCATTTTTGCTTAGTATTTATTGTAATGCTCATTTTGGGAAACCAACCAGAATATTCTATAGTTGACGTCTATTGCGTTCACAGGAAGAATTTTTATTTTAAGTTTTGTTTATTCCGATCATTTAACCGGGATGCATTTGTGAAATAATTTCTTCTATTTTTTTAGCCAGAAAGAAATCTTTTTCTGTGACACCATCAGCAGCATGTGTCCTTAGGCGAATATTTAATTTGTTATACACATTAGACCATTCCGGATGATGGTCCATATTTTCAGCTTCAAAACCAATGCGGACCATAGCTGCAAGGGCATCTTTAAAGTTATTGAAAACAAATTCTTTTTCAATACACCCCTCAGTGTAGTTCCATCTTTTCAAATCACGAAGGACGGATTGGATGGTTTCGCTGTCAAATTTTTTCATAATTTTTGATTTAATTTTCCTGATAAATTTTGTAAAAGGAATGAAGTATAAATGGGTTCAGATATAAAGGGAGAATTGAAAATATTGGAATTTCACAAACTTATTTTTCCAGTGAAAAGATTAAATATTTGATCAGCTTCCATCATTTTCTTTTCTACCACTCTGTACCTATCACTAATTACCACTAATTATTACCTTAAAACACTTATGACCCCAATATACTCCACCCTATCACAATATCTTTACATTTTTCCTTCAAGCGCTCCTGTTATGTTGCCATCAGGATCTTTGAAATAAACGAACTTTCCCACATTGGGTATGTCCTGAATATCTGTCAGTACTTTTCCGCCATTTTCATTAATAAGTTTGATGGTTTCATTGATATTATCAACCATGATAGTATTCACAACCTGTTGAAGGATCTCATGCCTTTTGGTTATTGCACCGTTTATTCCGGGCTCTTCTTTATTGCCGGTTTCAATCAGCCAGTAATCATTATCGCCCCATTTCTGAGCTTTCCAGCCAAATATCTTTTCATAAAATTCAAGCGATTTTTCCGGCTTATCACTTGGAATTTCAAAATGAAGTACGCGTCCCATTTTTTATTTTTGATTTTTGATTTATGATTTTCTTTACTGACCATTGACTAATGACAAGTGACTAGTGACTAATGACCATTGACCATTTTAATCACCAATAGTCACAACAATTTTTCCTCTTGTTTTTCCTTCCTGATTCAACTTTAAGGCTTCGATGGCGTGGTCAAATTTGAAATATTTCGAAACAAAAGGCTTCAGTTTTCCCTGTTCGATCCAACTTGTCAGAAGTTCAAGATTGAGGCTATGAGGTTCAACCAGCATCCCGGTAAAGTTAATGGTTTTGTCCGGAAATTCCCTGGCTGTTAAAGACACAACTCTTCCTTCCTTACTTACTGCAGGAACACCTTTATCCCTGGTTTCACCACCAGCGCAATCCAGAACTAAATCAGGGCTGATCTCTGTCACCTTTTCAACCCATGTTGCATCATTGTAATCGAAGCAATAATCAGCGCCTATATTTTTAAGAAAGTCAAGGTTTGAAGCGCTTGCAATAGCAATAATTTTCGCACCCATGATCTTTGAGATCTGTACGGCAAGCGTTCCAACGCCACCAGAAGCGCCAAGAATCATGATGGTTTCTCCCCTGTGTAGATGACCGAAAACTGTCAATGCCTGATAAGCTGTAAGGCCTGCAAGTGGAATAGCTGATGCATCCTTGAGCGAGATCTTATCAGGGGCCTTGCACAAATAACATTCAGGCACCAGAACGTATTCTGAATAAGTCCCGTCTTTCAACTGCGGCCTGCGAATATATCCGTAAACCTTATCACCAACATTGAACCTTCTTGCGGCATGTCCACGATCTTCAACAATTCCGGACAAGTCCCAACCAACAACATAAGGAAAAACAGCCGGGAAACTTCCCTGCCGTTGACCTGTTACAATTTTCCAGTCAACAGGATTCACGCTTACAGCACGTGTCTTCACCAATATCTCTCCCTCACCAGGGACAGGTTTCTCAATTTCGGCAAATTTCAGGTTATCAAAACTGCCATAATCTGTTGCAACCAACGCTTTCATTTGATTTTTTATTTTAAAGTTAATGAATTATCTTTATTAAATTTGATGAGTGAAAAATTTATTTACCGCAATTATTCCCCGGCTGTTGCTGTCTGCTTTTTCCTGTCGGTAAGAAAACTGGTAACGAAACATTCGCCAATTGTCCTTATTGCATCAGAGTTTTTTCCCACTACAGTTGTAATACCATAATGCAACAACTTCCCTAAATATTTTTTCAATTCACTTTCGGAAGTTCCCTGAAACACTTTTTTTGTAATAAAATTAGCAGCCAGATTAGCGGCCGACTCAATAATACTATTCTGTATGTCATGGGATGCAACTGCTTCCTTAATGGTGTTTTTGATAATGTTGATTGGTCGCAGGCTTTTGTAAGTTGCCTGGAACTGTTCCCTCAGAAGCTGTTCTTGCAACTTCTTCCTGTTTTCAAGCTGCAGGATCACACTCTTCAGATCAGAAGTATTTGTAATTTTCGTCATGGTCATTAAAGCATCTTTCTGATGATGGAATTACTGATAAGCTTTTTGATGCTTTTGAAAAATATCAGATAAAAGACAATCCCGGCAAATGCGTAAAATCCGGCAACTATCAAAAATCCATAACTTATGTTGTTAAGCTTTTCTCCGAGCCAGAATGAAACTCCTATGCTCAGGAAAATTACACACAAAAACATAATCATGTTTAGGATCAAACGAGATAGAATTGAAGAAACCACATCAGCGATCACTTCAAAAACCTGAAGTTTTAAAAGTTCAAAACTTGTTTTTACATACTCTTGTGTTCTTTCGAACAGAGTTTCAATCAGGCTTGATTTATCTTCCATAGTTGTAGATTTTCACCGGGATTGTTTTATCAGACATATTGTTTTCAAAAGTCAGGACTTCTCAAACAGTTTCTGTTTTCATTTTTTCTTTGTGACCATGGTCCTGCCCTTTGTTAGGTTCAACTTTTTCTTTTACGTTTTCAAGAAAATCGCTGAATTTTTCCTGTACATCTGTTCTCAGATCTTTGGTTTTCTTTGCAATTTTTTTGCGGGTTTCCGAACCTTTATCGGGGGCAAAAAGAATCCCTAAAATTGCTCCTGCTGCAGCACCTGCCAGCACACTTACCAATACTTTTCCTGTTGTGTTCATGTTTTTAATTTTTTTTGTTAGAATTAAGATTATTTATTACTTGAATTTCTTGTTAGAAATTATGCTGACAAAAGTATCAGCTTGTTGCCCCACCACAATTAAATAAACATTAATAACAGATTAAAATAAAATTAAAAGTTTGTACAGGATTAAAATGAATTTGATGAAGACTGATTGAGACCGCCGGTTTTGTCATCAAACCATAAAAAATCCGAACACCAAATTTAATAATTCCTGAATTACTACAATCAAAAATTTTTGATCTCAGGTTTTTTTTACTATGATTTCTCAAAAGGCTTTAAAAAATAAGGCTACGACGAGTATATAAAAGTCGTAGCCGGGGTACCCTGTTAAATTAATTTTAGTGAGTATTTCTAAAAATATCCTCTGAATTCAACAGCAAATCCACATACTGCGCTCTCTTATAAACAAAGGGGTTGCTGACAAGATTACTCTTCGACAACTTACCTCTGAATGCAGCAATGGTTTCATAGTTTTTACTGTCCATCCATTCTACAATTTCTTGTTTCATTTTGGCTATTTGCCCCAGACCATTTTTATAAAGTGTGCTTACAACCTGAACACAGGTTGAACCCGACAACAACATCCTGATCACATCTTCGCCTGTAAAGATTCCATGACTGCTGCAAATGTCAGCATGGATATTTTCAAATAACAACCCTGCATAACGCAGTGATTTCTTATAGTCGCCATCGTTACTCAAATGTGAAGTTTTGATATGGGCTTCTTTATTGATATCAATATCCGGCTGGAAAAATGAATTAAACAGCACCACTGCTTCCACGTCAGCTTGATCAAGCCGTTTAATAAAATTGAGGATATTTGAATAGTCTGAACTTAGCTTCACGCTTATGGGAATTGAAATACTCTTCCTGATCTCTTTTACAATATTGATCTGATCATCTTCAACCTCTTTGGAAGTCTTATTAAAATCAGAAGGTATCTGGTAAAAATTCAATTCTATTGCATCGGCGCCTGTATGTTCAATCAATTTCGCATACTTTAACCAGGTTTCGTTATCCACAGCATTGAGACTTGCGATCAATGGAATTGACAGGCTCTCCTTGGCTTTTCTGATGTTCAGAAGATGTTCATCGGGTCCTGCATGCTCAACGCTCGGGTGTATTTTTACCATTTCGGCATGGAGATCATTGAACTCATTCATTTGTTCATCCAGTTGCAGTGACTCAAGCTGAACTTGCTCTTCGAACAATGATTTGTAAACAATAGCTCCTGCGCCCATGTCTTCAGCTGTTTTCAACGCGTCAATATTTTTAACAATGTCGGAAGCGCCTATGATAATTGGGTTATCCAATTCGATACCCATATAACTTGTTTTAAGTGTTTTCATTTTGATTTTTTAAAAATGTAGATATTCTTTTAATTATGGGTCAAAGGTATTTGCTGAAAAATCAGATCAGATTAAAAGAGAATTAAGTGTGGATTAAGATTCGATTAAGATACCTAAGGAATATCCAATATCCAACATCCAACATCCAATATCCAAGATCCAAATCTCAAATTTTTAAATGAAGTTGAAATGGAATTGGTATATTCCTATTAGTTTTAAACAAAAAAAACCGGGCTGACAAGCTCTTACTCTTGTCCTCCCGGCTTTCCAATTCCCGTGTGAACGGGATAGCGCCTGCTGTTTATACCTTTTTTAGTATTTGCACTTCAGGCATGCCAATAACTCCGCCTTTTTCCAAAGTTTTTTTCAACTCAGGATTTGCGAAGAATTGTTTTACTGCCTCAGGATTCGAAGCCTCGGCGGTAATTGTAATTTGATTTTGGTTTTCTATATGTTGGAAAACTCCTGTGATCTTCATGTCAACTTTTGAACGATTTGCAGCATCTGCATCAAATACTTTTCTCCAGTCTGCATAATTTTTTACTACGTGATTTACAATTATTGTTACCATTTTTTTTAAATTTAAATATCCTACTCGTTAGGCTTTTCGGTTTCGCCCCTGATAAAGTGCCTTACCGGGAAAGGCCCGTTTTTATAGTGGTTTCCGGACTCCACTTTTTCATTAATTTGTAGCTCTTAGTGCACTTCGTTGTACAAAGGACAAATCTCAGGCTCGACCATAGGAATCTCATATTTCTGCATTATTGGCATCAATATCTTTCCAAATTCTTTAAAGGCTTCTTCCGATTCCCAAACATCAACCACAAGCCAACCGTTCTTTGACGGGGCTGCGAAGTGATGTGGTCTCATTTTTTGTATTAATTTTCCCTGTGCTACCATTTCTTTAATGATATGGTCATAATGTTGCTGTGTCATCTTTGGGAAATCAAATTTTACGATTACTTTTTTCATGTCTTTTTTATTAATTGTGCCTACTCTTTCGGTTTTCGGCTTCTCCGGTTTTTCTATTTAAAATTTTGAACTTGTAATGAGTCAGCAAAAGTATTTCTATTGAAGGTTTCTTAAATTAAAGTGTGATTAAGCAATTATTAAAATCTGGTTAAGTAATGTAATGAACTCAGCTTTGAGATAAAAAAAGCAGAGTTCTGCTTATCACCAGTTGTTGAATTAAAGAAGTCTTCAATTACTAAAATGATTAACCAAAGGTATGATTATTTGTTGTAACGAAAACGCAGCCGGTATGGTTTATTATTTTAATTTTGAAAGTCTGAAAATTAGAATTACTGAAATTGAAAAGACTTGTTTTCATAATTATTCTTGAGCTGATACTGTCCGTTGCGTTTGCACAATTTGATTCAAGCGTATTCAATACACAGCGCTACAAATGGACCAATCATACTGTGAGCAATTGCAAGCTCAGTGATTCACTTCTTCATTATGTCATTGTTCCACGATCCGACACATACCTATACGAACATGATTCACTGCTTGACAAATTAGAACCGGATACCAATCTTAGAACACGCAAACTAATTTTCTTTACCAATCTTAATAATGATAAACTGCCCGATATAGTGTTCGATCCTTATAGCTGGGGTTGCGGACTCGACAGTTCATATTTATTCTTCAATAGAAAAGGAACCTATCAAAAGCTGGCTATTCCGAATGGATACATCTCCAATGCCAAATGGAAAAACAATAAACTGAAAGGGATTTACAAAATAATTCCACCATGTTGTTTGATGTATTACGACATTATTGATTACTACAAAATCAAACACAACCTCAGATACAAATTAAAATTCTCGATAATAATTTATCTCACTCTGAATGATACTCTCGAAAAGATACCTGGTTTTAAGATGCACAGATTTGATAAGGATAGTGTCATTTTGCGTGGTACTCCCTTTGAAAGAGTGATAACAAAAGAAGATTCAACCAACATGTTTTTTATTGCCGGATGGGATCATAGTGTGATCCATTTGCAAAACAGACGCTATTATCTGTTCGAAAAAAGTGGTGATTTTGGATTGGTGGCGGTGAGAGCCAAAATGAACAAAAACTGGCTAAATGCCTATATCAGTAAAAGGTCTTATTTTATTGGATGGACACGATTGAAATAACTCATAGTTTCGTGAGATTTAATTTGAACGGAGATGATTATCTCAAATGTTATTTTAGGATAGAATTATAAAGGTATAAAGCAATTTCCTTAACTTAATGACATTGCCTTATACCATTATTTACATCCCCCTTCTTGCTAACTAAGCTTGGTAAGCGTAAACTTTACAGTGATATCAATAGTTTTTGAAATGTTGCCCGATGAAACCATAGGGATAGCAATATTGTAATCGCTGAGTGTTATTGTAAATTTTGATGTGCCCACCAGTGTTCCTTCGGTCACCTGGAATGAGCCGACGGCATCAATACTTTTGGTAACACCGTGAATTGTCAGGTTACCTTTTACCTGTACGGTTACCGTGCCGTCTTTGGTTGTATCCAGATCCCTGATGTTTGTTATTTTCCCTACAAAACTTGAATTGGGATATTTATCCGACTCCACATAATTATCATTGAAATGTTCCTGCATAAGGCTTTTCTTAAACTCGAATGATTGCATGAGAACCTTCACATTGAAATCGCCCGAAGCCATATCCAGCGAAGCATTCACCTGGTCGTTGTGCGCCTCGATAGTTTCAAGAGGAGCCACAGAGACGAATGATATTTGTCCATTCTTGGTGATGAACTTCTGTGCATTTAAAGCCAGTGGTAGCGCCGAAGCAAAGGCTAAAATCATTATTATTTTTTTCATTGTTTTTTATTTTTGAATTGAACATTTGGTAAGAATTATATCTGTGTCATTATACCCCGAGCAAAAGCCCTTGATCTTTACTTCCGAACCTTTGGGATAGGCGGCTATGGCAGTTTTGTACTTCGGCAGCAAAGTGCAGCGTATTCCCTCATCGCCAAACATGCCTTGGTTGAAAGCAAAAACAACGATTGATGATGTGTCGGATTTTTCCACTCTTGTATATTTTCCGTCAATTTCTATCAACTGCCCGTTGTATTTCTTTTCCGAAGTCTTTCTGTCAGTCGTGTATTGTTTGTACAATTCACTTGCTTTAAGACTGAATTTTGCAGGCTCCTTTTCGTAATCCGGGTGCGGTTTGTTGATCACATAATGATTAAAAAGAAATGCAGAAACAATGCCCGCAAGACACAAGGTAATTAGAATTTTCAACCATGTTTTCATAAGTTAGTTTTGCTATTCATGTTTGGTTAATGACATAAATTTGTCAATGCCACCCAAACTCCGTCACTCAATGATCATCAATTTGAAATTGTTTTTCAAAACTCTATACCTGCTATGTTTGTGGCTTCTCTTTGGCATTGACATTTTATTTTAATCTGAATGCAGCTTTCACAGCATTGTAGTTTTTCAGATCAATGTTTGGATTTGCTTGTCGTGCCACTACCGGAATAGTGACCATTTTGAATGTCATCGGTCCGGGATTGGAGATCATCACAGCGGCCTTGGCATCTGAAGCCTGCACTTCCATGATCTTTGTTGACAGATCGAAGCCATATTCAAAAGATACGCTGTTATCAACACGAGGCAGGGCGGCCCAGTTGCTGCCATCCTGTACATAAAGCAACACCGCTCCGGTAAAATCAACTGAAGAAGGGAACATGTTATCGGCGCTCCACTTTCGGTTGACACTATCAGGGATCCAGTCGCCATTAGTGACACTATAAGTATAAGTCTTCACATTTGCATTTCCTGCAGGACCTGCAGGGCCTGTATCGTCTTTGGAACATCCATGAAACATCAGGATGAATGTGATTGCAAACAGGGTTAAGTAAATTGATCTTTTCATTTTTGAACTAATTTAAATGAATATTGTTGTCTTTGCCCGCAGAATTAAAGTCTTTTTAATTTTTAAAAAGAAGGCAGCAAACCATAAAAGAAGTTATTCATAATTTGCTGCCTTTCTGAAATTGTTTAACCAATTTGTTATTATAAACCAAATACTACCTTTCCGGTTGATTTGTTTATATTTTTACCCTCAATGGTGTAGAAGTATAAACCATGATCAACGGTTTCGCCATTTTCATTGCTGCCATCCCAATAAATAACATGGTTGCCTGTATCGTAATCGCCATTTGCAAGTACCTTTATCACCTTACCGGTAATATCAAATACGCTGATCTTTGTTGAAACCTTTTCAGGCAATGTAAATGATATAGCAAGTAAGCTCGTGAACGGATTCGGATAAGCTTTTATGCCCACAGAATAACTTGTCTGTTCCTGAATGCCTGCAGCAGCAGCAACGGTAATTGTTCCTGTCATCAGGGTCGGGTGAATTGTGCATTCGTATGCATAAACTCCGACCACCGTAAATTTCATTTCAAATGATGTGGTTGTTGCATTCAGAGGGGATGTAAAGGTTGATGCTCCTGATGGCACTGATGTAGATGACAGGTTGTGTGATCCATTTATCCAAACCCATCTTACTGTATCGCCGCTAACGATATCCAATGTATTTGGGGTGAATGAAAAATTAGCTGTCTGTATCGTATAAACGGTAGCATTGGCAAAGTTAAATATCAGCATGAAAAATGCCAACAATAATGAGGAAGTAAGTCTTGTTTTCATAAAATTATTTTTAAATGTTACGGTTGCATTGTTTTGTTAATTAGTTTTCTAATGTGCAAAAGTACTGCTACTGATGGTGGGAGGAATTAAGCTGGGATTAATATGGAATTAAGGAGGGGTTAATGATTTTGGAAGGTTTTATTGACAGCAAATTGAGCGGGGGTAACAAGAGGGAAAGCCCATTGTCAGAAAATTTAAGGAATGATTTAAAATATACTGACTATCTCCTTCGGTCAAGTTGAAGAATTCTTATAGATTTACACAGGAACAAAGAAGATCATTACCGTGAGAATTTTTAGAAACTTTGAAATGTTGGGAAGTGAAGATAAAAAATGCTCCATAGGAGCTATATCTTTGTAATAAAAAGTAAAGATGGCAATGAAGCAGCGTAGCTG
>CAISZK010000393.1 GCA_903889915.1 uncultured Bacteroidota bacterium | reverse complement strand
TAATTAGTCAATGCTTAAAAACGTTTTAATGGGTTGTTATTCAACATTGTATTGTTAATAACTTTTCATAAAAATGTTTTTTAGTTTGCAAGGAAAAACTTAATTTTGAGGAAAACCTTGCAAAACGATGATAGGAAAAATTGAAAAAACGCCACAATTGAGTTTGTTTGAAATACCGCTGAAAAACTTCATAAACATACAACATGAACTGGTTATCTTGAGTAAGAAATTAAATTGGGATGAAATCGAAAAGGACTTTGAAAAATATTTTTCAGAAATTGGCAGACCTTCTGTGCCGATACGTAAGATGGTAGGATTACTATTGTTAAAGCAGGTTTACGACGAAAGTGATGAAAGCGTTGTTGCTCGTTGGATAGAAAATCCTTACTGGCAGTACTTTTGTGGAGAGGTGAATTTTCAAAAGGAAGGTCCATTTGATCCAAGTGAGTTTGTACATTTTCGTAAACGCATCGGTGAAGAAGGAGCAGAGAAACTTTTACAATTATCCATTCAACTATACGGAGATGAAGTTAACGTAAAAGAAGTTTTAGCAGATACCACTGTACAAGAAAAAAATATAACCTATCCAACAGACACAAAACTGCATAAAAAAATTATTGACAAGTGTATAAAGATCGCAGGAAGAGAGAAAATACAATTACGACAGAGCTATAAACGAAAAGTTAAAGAACTGATGTTACAGGTACGTTACAGGAATAATCCAAGGCGAAAGAAAAAAGCAAATGCAGCAGCCAGAAAAATAAAGACTATCGCAGGTAGATTGGTACGAGAATTATCCAGGGAACTTACCGAAGTGCAATTGAGCTTTTACGAAAAACAAATATCAATTTTCAACAAGATCCTTAACCAAACAAAAACGAGCAAGAATAAAATTTACAGTATACATGAGCCAGATGTAAAGTGCATTGCAAAAGGGAAAGAACACAAACCATATGAATTCGGAAATAAGTCATCCATTGTTAAAACCAAGAATGGGATTATTGTTGGGGCAATGGCTTTTAAAGAAAATCTTTACGATGGTGATACACTTCCATCACAACTTGACCAGACAGAACGATTAACCGGGAAAAGGCCGGATGTGAGCATTGTTGATAGAGGATATCGTGGGCGCAAGCAAGTTGGTGGTACGCAAATTATAATACCAGCTCCAGTTGGAGGACAATATCAACGGGCAAAACAACGTAAACGTTTTCGAGCTCGTGCTGGGATTGAGCCTATAATAGGCCATCTCAAACATGATCACAGAATGATTAGAAATTATTTGAAGGGAACGATGGGTGATGCTGTAAACACTATTATTGCAGCAGCAGCATTTAATATCAGAAAGTACCTTAACAGAATCAAAAGTTCTGTTAAAAAATTTTTCTTTCACTTTTTGCAAAGATATTACTCGGTTTTGGGAGTTCTTATTTTATCCGAACAAGAATCTTTACAATAAAAATTTAATGCTTCCCTAAAAAAGACCCCTTTTTAAGGATCGACTAATTAAAATGATTTTTTTCATAATTAAATCTTTTAGTGAACAAATAATTTGAATGAAAAACTTTCAATAAACTTAAAGAACAAAATACTTAAAAGAACTATTACACTGAATAAAAAAACCTCAACAAAAAAATTAGAATGTTTTTTGGTAAAACATTATTCTGGCGCTTCTACTGTGAGTTTATAATAGCATTACAGGTAAATATTGGTCTCAATCTGGTATGTTTATAAACCAATAATATTTTCCAAAATTAAAAATATTAATTCATTAAACAATAAAAATTAAAAATTTTATGAAGAGGATGGACTTTTGAAAATAAAAAAAAGGCTGCGTCATTTTGAGCAGCCACATTGAGAAAGTTGATGAAATCAATGCATCACCGTTATCTTCTGCACATCCTTCACCTCATTATCCTGGCTGAGTTTTAAGAGATATATACCTGCAGTGAAACCCGACACATCAAGCGCTGCATCATAATATCCCTTATTTTCAGATGAAGTGGAAGAATAAACGCTGTTTCCAAGTATGTCGCAAAGCTCAATTTTTATTTGCGAAGGCTTGTCAACATATATGTGTGCATTCAGATTGTTCTTAGCAGGCAAGGGATACATTAATGTAATAGATGTTTTTGCAGGTTCGCCGGTTTCTTTAATTGCTGAAGTTCCGCAAATAGAAAAATAAGAATTGAAACCTTCAGAAGTAGGCGGATAATTCACATCGTGACTATAAGTGTGATCAGGGCAAACTACGGAATAAGTCGGGTAACCGGACCAGACAAAATTTGTTGAATAAACAGAACAAACAGTATCGCCGCCACCCTGTGTGCCGCTTGCACACGGATTGCTGTCACTATAAGTTAATTTATAAGCGTCCACTTCAGCATTATTATCGCCTGTGTCAATTCCCCAATACTTAATATTATTAACCCCTGAGTTGTGTACACGGTAAGATTGGTCAATGGTAGGAGCATAGATCTGGCAATAATGACAGGAGGTGTAAAAGAAATCAAGAACCACACTGTTGCCGGCATTGCAGGTGTTGAAAAGATTGGCGGTGGTTCCATCGGTAAAGGTAACGGTGAAATCAATAGCAGTGGCCAAAGAAACCAATGCAGGTTGTGAAGTATAAGTAGTAGTTTTTTCCTTGAGGGTTTTAGTTGTCTGCGAAAAAACGTTTGTGATAAAAATGACGAATATTAAAGAGAAGAATATTTTTTTCATTTTCTTAAAATTTTAGTCTTAATGCAAAATTAATGCTATCTTAATGCAAAGTTAATACTATTTTTGCCGAAATCAAAGGAATATGTCAAATATTTTCGTAAAGGATCTGGGGTTGATTGGTTATCAGGATGCATGGGATTTCCAAAAGGCGATGCATGCAGAAGTGATGAAAAACAAATTAAGTTCTAATGAAAAAGAACCGGCAAATTATCTTTTGTTTTGTGAGCATCCCCATGTTTACACGCTTGGTAAAAGTGGCTCAGAAAGCAATCTGCTGATCAATTCCATTCAGCTGATGGCAAAGGACGCCTCCTTCGTGAAGACTGACAGGGGCGGAGATATCACTTATCATGGTCCCGGGCAGATTGTGGGTTATCCAATTCTTGATCTGGAGTCGCTGGACATAGGCGTAAAAGAATATGTTCACCGCATTGAAGAAACCATTATCCAAACTTTGAAGGAATACTCTATTAAGAGTGAACGGCTCGAAGGTGCAACAGGGGTATGGCTTGATACAAACACAAAGAATGTGCGAAAGATTTGTGCCATTGGTGTGAAAGTGAGCAGAGCAATAACCATGCATGGGTTTGCCTTTAACATCAACACTGACCTCAGTTATTTTAATTACATCAATCCTTGCGGTTTTACTGACAAATCAGTCACCTCGCTTGAAAAAGAACTCGGAGGAAAGCAGGATGTTGAAAAAGTAAAAACAATATTGAAAGCTAAGTTTGCAGAGGTTTTTGGAGTGAAAATCATTTGAAAATGTTTATGAGCGTTGATGTAAATTTAAGGATAGACTTAAGGGAAGAAGTCCAGAATAGACGACATTAGAATAACGCAATAATTGTTAAATCTTTTCCAAAGTGAAGAAAACTTTGGAAAAGAATCACAGTCCGCTAATGGCGATCCAGGCCATCAGTCCCATGCCTGTGCTGATGCAGCTTTCATCAACATCAAAGGCGGAGGTATGCAGGTTTGAAACAATTCCTCTTTCTTCATTTCTCACTCCCAGACGATAGAAACACGAAGGAACTTTTTGCGAGAAGTACGCAAAATCTTCAGCAGTCATGCGCATTTCAAGGTCAACCACGTTATCACTTCCGAGGTAAGCAATAGCATCCTGCTTTACTTTCTGTGTAAGTTCATCATCGTTCACAAGAACAGGATAACCTTTAGCCAAATGAACATCACATGATCCTTGCAACTCCTTTGCAGTTGATGTTGCAATCGAACTGATCATTTCCTGTGCCTCTGCTCTCCAAGCTTCGTCAAATGTTCTCATTGTTCCTTCCAGCTTCACTTCATCAGGAATAATGTTGGTTCTTCCATCACCTGTGATTCTTCCGAATGCGAGTACTGATGGAGTGTCGGAGGGTTTATGCTTATTAAATTCTTCAGATAGTTTCAATAAAATGGCTGCTGCAATATTCAGTGGATTGATGTAAAGTTCGGGAGTCGCAGCATGACCGCCTTTGCCTTTCACCGTGAGGTAGATCTCGTCGGTGGATGCCATGTATCTGCCAGGTCTAAGTCCTATCTTTCCTGCTTGCAATGTGGGAAGCACATGCTGTCCGAAAACATTTTCCACCGTTGGATTGCTCAACACTCCTTCTTCAATCATTTTGATCGCGCCGCCGGGAAATGCTTCCTCCGAAGGCTGAAAAAAAAGTTTTATTGTTCCCTGAAATTCCTCTTTCAGTTCAATAAGAATTTTAGCTGCTCCAAGCAAACAAGCTATGTGAACATCATGTCCACAAGCATGCATGATGCCGGCATTTGTTGATCTGTATTCTACATCATTTGCTTCAATGATAGGCAACGCATCCATATCAGCCCTGAGAGCAATGGTTTTTATTGAAGGATTTTTTCCTTTGATCTCGCCAACTATGCCTGTTTCGGCAATCCCAGTTTTAAATGAAATACCGTACTCCTTGAGTTTGTCAGCTATGTATGCTGCTGTGTTGAACTCCCGGAAACCCAGTTCCGGATAAGCATGAAGATGTTGCCTGGCAGTAATCATTTCCTGCGAATAAGAAGCTGCAAGTTTTTTTATTTTTTCTTTCAAATCGGGATCAGTGATAATCATAAACATTGTTTTTCACCCCGTGGGATATTCTTTCATCTTTTACCACATTTATTTATTGAAATTATTCAACGGGGTAAATCAGTGTTCTATTAATAATAAATATTAAAAATCGAGACTCAGCGAGAAGTAAAATACATGAGGCAGCAATACTCCATCCTCTATACCCCTTGCCCAGTCCACACGCAGGAAATAACCAAGTACTCTTGCTCTCACACCCAATCCAAAACCGCCAACGATAGGCTGTTTCTGAGTAGTGATTGTAACTGTAATGGGTCCCTGGGTAATGATCTGCTGATACAACGCATTTTTATCCGAATAAGGATTGGTGCCTGTCCATGCAGTGCCAATATCAGTAAAAGCATTCAACTGAAAAGTGTTGAAGAAGTCTGATTTCAGCGGGCGGTTGATAAGGTAACGGAAAACAGGGAACCTCAACTCTGAATTGATCAAAGCAAAACTGTTGCCGTTCCTGATATTCTGTTTAAACCCTCTCATTGGTGTGGCTAGTGTCTGGTATGCATAATTCTGATTATTGGAAACAGTGATATTGCTATCGAATCTTGGGAATAACCAGTTGTCAACACCGCCCATGTAATAGACAAGTTTTTGTGTGCCAAAAGAAGTACTTGCAGCGAAGCGGTTCGCCCAAATGAAAGTCCTGCTTATCTTCTTGTAGTTCCTGATATCAAAGCCAACCACAAACAATTGTTTGTTTGCCACATCAACTTGTTTATAAGCCTCAGCAAATAATTTATACCGGGTACCATAATAGATATTCAGAAGTTTTTCTCTTGTATTATCAAAACAAAGCTCACCTTTTAATCCTGCCCATGTTTTGTATTCATTCGCATGATTGAGGTTGTTCTGATCAGTTGCCAGATAAACCATCCTGTCATTTCTGAGTGTTCCTGTGCCTTTCACAGCGAGCACATCGCTGAATGGCCATTTCAGAATATATAGAGCTTCATTGGTGGTTTGTTTGATGACATTTGAACTTTCATCAGAGATCTGCTGTGTTTGTCTGTGAAAGATGGTTTGCCTGTCAAGACGGTGCAGAAGGTTTTCATAAGTCAGGACATATTCTGTGTTAGCAAGGTCAACTGAAAGCCGCACTCCGCCTGTGATTCTGTAATCTTCAAGAAGGTCGGTAACGCCTACTTTAAACAATGCATTGAAACCGGGATTGATGAATATTGGTGCACCCACATTGGCAAAAGGCTGGTAAGCATTATTCAGATAACCAAAATCCACCTGGTTCACGAGTTGGTCAATGGAATACTCCACATCGTAGTTTCTTTGTTTGGGCAAAACAAATTCGTTTTTTAGTAAGGATTTGAATTTTGAAGTGTCCGTTCTTCTTACAATAGAATCACGCTTTACCTTGTCTTTAGGTGTGGCTTTTACATCATTATTGAATGTGTAATTATTGATATCAATGGTGTATTTTTGCTTTGCTGTATCTTCTGCATGGACAGATGAAAGATGCTTGTGTTTCGTTTTTGTAGTGTCTGAAGCGCCTTGTTTCTGGTCTTTTGATAAGGCATTGCTGACATTTTGTTTTTGTTTAAGCTCTTTCAGATAGTCAATCATGTAAGGAGAATCTTTCAGTTCAACTTTGGTGAGTGAATCCACAGAATTAAAGCGACCAATATATGCCTGGTATAATCCCTTGTTGAAAATAACCTCTCCGCATTGACCGGTCTTAGAGCAGATATCATAGTTCATGATGCTTCTTGGGTAATTGGTCTGTGGGTATGTTGTCGTGAAATACCTGTAATGAGTGGCTGTATCCACAAAGCTTATTGAACTGTCAAGTTTGGCAGTAAACCGGTTGATGATACCATTCTGATTGCTCAGGTAACTGATGTAATTATCATTTATCACAAGCGGTTTTGTTTCATCCGCAATGGAAGTATTTGTAAGCTGCCTCAGAATTTTCCATTTATTTGCATAGTCATACAGGAATAGATCCATTTTTGAATCGCTAACAGTGATTGAATCTTTTACCCTGAGTTTAAGTGTATCATTTGTTCTGTTCGAGCTGAAAATGATCTGCTTTGAATTGTTGATGAACACAGGGTTTATGTCATCATAAATGTCTTTAGTGATCTGCTCGTAAGTATGAGATGCGAGGTTATAAACATAGATATCTGTTTGTCCTTTCTGAACTGCAGACATGGCGAGCAATTTACCGTTCTGAGCATACGAAAAATCAAGGATCTTCTGAAAATCGAACAATCGTTGTTTCTCAAAATTATTTTCATCCGTATCGTAATAGTACAGGTATATTTTCCCTTTCGACTCGGTGATGATCGAAAGACGTTTCCCTGCAGGATGCCATGCAAGAACAGGAGTGGAATAGTCAGTCTTTTCATCAAGCTTGTTTCCTGCTTTCATCAGCCTTTTCAATTTTTTCTTTTCAAAATCGTAAAGCCAGACTTTATACTGCCCCAATTCATTTGTCACAAAAGCTGCATAAGTGCCGTCAGGGCTTATCTTCAATTGCTGCACCACCCTTTTTTGATTTCTTCTTTTCAGCAGTTTTTTTCCTCCGGGTAATGATAACAACTTATCACTTGCGTAATATTTTTTATCGTAATAGTCGAGCCACTCCTGTGTGAAGGTTTTGAAAGACACGCCAAGCACATAAAGAAAACCGCTTTCAACACTCTTGCTGATCTTGGTCATGTAAAGAATATTGGGGATTTTATCTTCACCGTATTTGTCAGCAATATATTTCCATATCGAATGGCCTGCATACACAGCGTCGGAGCCGGTGAGTGAGTTAAACCTTTCATAGCTTCCTGTGAGTATTCCATCCTTCACATAATTGTCGAGTTCCACATACCAGTTGTCCGACATGTACGAAACAAGTCCCTGCGTGAACCAGTCGGGAAGTGAAAGTAAAGTTGAATTTTTAATTTTAGCGGTTATCTTTTCACCCAGCATCAGTTCATTGATCACCACATTGGCTATACCGGCTTTGATCTGTCGTTTCAGGTCTTCGTGATTTCCGTTATAATAAATGAAAACCTTCGAACCTACAATATGGGTAATGCCACCAACATTGTATTGGGCATCGCTCACCAGCCCGATATTGCTTTGCTTAAGGTCGCCGAGGGTGTTGAAAATGATAAACTGTATTTTGTTTTCAAGGTTGTAATCTAACTTCTTTTCTATAGAGGTGATACAAGAGTTTGCATATTTTGCAGTATAAATAGCAAGTGGTTTTCCATTCAGATAGAAATAAGTATCAAATTTGGCAAAGCGATAAAATGTCCAGAAATTAGTGGTATATTGAACCCTGTTTTTGCCGAAAGTAAGTTGAGAACCATTATAAAACTGTGCCATCAAAGGCTCGTGTAGCAGTAAAGGCAACAGCAATAACAGTAACAATTTTCTTATCTTCCTGCAAAAAAGTTTTATTTCGGTAAATAATCCAATCATGATTTTGATAAACTAAATTTTACAATAATTATTGCCTTGCGAAATTACGAAATTTTTTCGAAGGGGGTTAGTGATACTTTTATTTATGTTTTTTGGATACTGAAAAATAAGAGTTGATTTACACAACAATTCAGATGAACTTAGAAACTGTTTTGGCGTCAAAGAGAGGAATTTCAAAGTAGTAGCATATTTGTTAAATCATGGTAACAATAAAAGCAAGTGCCGGATTTTTGCAACACTTGCTTTTACACCAATCTCATTTAAGTGAGATCAATTACCTGAACAAATTAATTATTCTCAGTTCTTAATTATCTTGTTGTTGTAGATCTTAGTATCGGTTTCCAGTCTGAGTAAATAAATGCCAACAGGAAGATCAGTCATATCAAGTTCTTTGTGAAATTTTCCGGATGGAATATTTAATTTTTCTGAGTAAACCTGCCGTCCCAATGCATCGCTTATGGTGAGTTTCAACTTTTCGGCTTTTCCTAAAGTAAAATCAAGATTCACGACATTATTGGAAGGATTCGGGTATAAAACAATGTTGTCAATTCCGCTTTGTTCATTTATTCCGCTGATCGGTTTATGCACAACCACGGTCACAATGGCTGTATCGGAGCCGCAATTGTTGGTTACAATCAATTGAACAGTGTAAGTCCCGGTGTTGGAAAATTTATGCATCACACTGGCATTTTCTGACAGGTTATTTACTCCTGAATTCGGATCGCCGAAGTTCCAGTTAAAAGTAGTTGCATAGTGTGAATAACTGTAAAATTCAAATTTAAGTGAGTCTGCAAGATCAACCCAGCTGATCACCGCAACCGGTAAAGGATCTACAGTTACCGCGAGTGGTCCTGCCTGTGCAGTACATCCATAAAAATCGGACACAGTAACATAGTAATTCTGCGTTTGGGTAGCCCATATTTCAGCAGTATTATCCGAACCGCTTGACCAGTTATAAGTGTAGTAAAGGTTGTTCAGATATAGTTTAATGGAATCCGGTTGACAAAAATGCGTAGATCCATCTGCAAGAATAACAGGAGGTGCAATCGCAGGGTAATTAATTACAGAAATATTATCTGTTGCCGAGCACCCGTTTGCAGCGGTTACCGTAACAACATAATTTCCGGCATTTGTTACCTGAATTATTTCTGTGGTTTGAACCGGAGTTGTGTTCCAGGCATAAGAGGCATAATTTCCTGCATCCAGAGTTGCGTTAACTGCGGTGCCTGCACAAAAACCGGTATCGGATGCAGTAATTTGCGGCAGACTGAACGGCAGAACATTGATCACAACAGTGTCTATGCCCTTACAACCTATAGTATCAGTTACGGTCAGGTAATACGATGTCGTGGTTGATGGATTGGCAATTGGATTGGCAATATTATCTGCAGATAAACTAATGGATGGAGACCAGTGATATGTTCCATTGACTCCGGCGCCCGATCCGTTTAATGTGACTGAAGACCATCGGCAAATTGTCTGATCAATTCCGGCATTTGCAGTGGGTGGTATTGTAATGTTGACGATAGTATTTCCGGACATATTGCTTGAGCAACCCGTTGCTGCGTTTACTGCAGTGACAGTATAGGTTCCCGGTGTTGTGAAATAACCGAAATTAAATGCTGTTCCCTGACCCGGCTGTGCGACTCCGGCAAGATTGCCGTTGCAATGTAACTGGTAGTTTACACCTAAAGCAGATCCGCTAAGTCCTACAAGTACACCCGATGTTCCGCTACAATATGAACCTCCTCCTGTAACCGCAAATACTACAGGAGCCGCAGATGTGTTTACATTTACCGACCCATTCATCTGAACGCTGCAGGTAGTTGAAGAATTTGTAGCAATAACTGTGTAAGTTCCGGCGATTGTCTGATAGCCAAAAGAAACAGGATTGCTGTTACCTGTAATTATATTTTCAGGTATAGCGCCGGTTCCGGGATCAACCCACAGTTGATAAGTGATCAAAGATCCCTGGGTATTTGAAAGACCAACCAAAACGCCATTGCCTCCGGGACAAAATACCCCTCCTCCTGTTACTAAAAATTGTGACGGAAGCGGATTTTGAACAATGGTGGTTGAACCTATCATATTATTTTGGCATAGTGTAGTCGAATTGATTGCCATTACTGAATAATTCCCTGAGATCACCTGGTTTGGAAACCATATTGCTCCACCATTGCCCGGTATCGGTGATCCTGCAAAAACAGGCGGATTGGGTGGCACAGTTAAGAACAACTGGTACATGACTCCGTTTTGTGAACCATTCAATCCAACAGGTACACCGGTGCCTCCCTGACAGAATTGACCTCCGCCTGTAATTGTGTAAGCGAAAGGCAATGCATTCACAGTTTCATGAATAACATTGGTAAATCCTGTACAACCGAGCACGTCAATTCCTTTGACATAAATTGAATCTCCATTGTTCAGGTTACATGCTGTAAAAGTATTCGACGGACCAGGGCCCTGAACGGAAGTGGTGTTGATATAAAACTGATAATTTGCAGCCCCGTTTGCAGTAAACACCGGACATTCACCTGCACAAATAGTATCGTCAGGATCATTGCTTGTTAATGTCATCGGGGGTGCATTCGGATCAATGAGTGTTGTGCTTGCCTGACCAAAACAGCCAAAGATATCGGTAACGGTAACACCATAAACGCCTGAACAAAGATTGCTGATTGTAGCTGTGTTTCCACCCGGAGGATTGCTCCATTGCGGAGGGCCGGGATTGGTGCCACCGGTGGTAAGTTCAGTGATGCTGCCATCACATGCTCCACAAACGGTTGGGGGAATAGCAGAGGTTATGGTCACTGCAGGATTGGGATGCACGTTCATGGTGACAGGAGAAGCTGTACCTATGCAACCATTGATAGCTCCGCTTACACTGATAACATCATTATTGTTCAATGCACAACTCGTGTAAGTGTTGGCTCCTCCAGGTCCCTGTACGAGTGTACCATTTAAGTAAAATGAAAATAACGGCGCTCCGAAAGCAGTGAAAGAAACACACTGTCCCTGACAAATGGTATTATCCGGATCACTGCTGACTAAAGTAATTGTTGGTATCGGTGTAACAAAAATTGAAGTGCTCGTGCTGGCTTCACATCCGTTAGCACCTGTCACTGTCACGGTATAAGTTGTTGTTGATGCAGGGCTGACAGTAACTGATGGAGTGGTATCTCCTGTGTTCCATAAATAAGACACACCACCACTTGCTGTCAAAGTTGAGTTTGATCCGGCACAGATTGAATCTTCTGAAGCGGTGATCTGTGCAAGCGGAGCAGGATTGACAGTCACGACTACCGATAATATTTGCGAACAACCATTGACATCTGTAGCAGTAACAAAATAAGTTGAAGTTGATGAAGGAGAAACAACAATTGATGGGGTGCTGTATCCTCCTGTCCATAAGTATGTGCTTCCTCCTGTTGCGGTAAGCGTTGTGCTTAGTCCCTCGCATATTGTCGGAGGGGTAGCTGCAACAGTTGCATTGATATCGTTGACGACCACACTGACGCTTGCAGTTGCTGAACAATTGAAAGCGCTTGTAACTGTAACTGTATAGGTCGTATTTGTTGTCGGGCTTGTTACAACCACGGGGTTGTTGCCTCCCGGTGGATTGCTCCACTGATATGTTGCCCCTCCGCCTGCAGTCAGAGTGATGTTGTTGCCATTGCAAACAGGATTTGGATTTGCAACTGCTGTAGGAACAGGAATAGTGTTGACAACAATTGTCACATTATCCGTTGTTGCTGCTGTGCATCCCGATCCTGTCACGGTAACTGTATAAGTCGTGGTTGTGGCAGGAGTCACTGTTATCACGGGGTTTGTTCCGCCCGGCGGGTTGCTCCATTGATAATTATCCCCGCCCGAAGCAGTGATAGTTGTTGATTCACCAAAACAAATAGGGTTTGCAGAAGTGTTGATGGCTGCAACGGGT